>NZ_NDIO01000258.1:0-30256 GCF_002241085.1 Vibrio sp. V03_P4A6T147 | reverse complement strand
GGTATAGTTAATGTGTAGAACAGAAGTGTATTGCCTCTCAATTTATTAAGTTAAGGAATTCTCATGTCACAACCTTTTGCTATAGCAATTCATGGCGGCGCTGGAACCATCATTCGTCAACAAATGAGCGAATCATTAAAGCGCGATATTTTGAACACGCTAGAAAGTGCTGTCCGAGCGGGGCATCAAGTACTGGCACAAGGTGGTGATGCACTGGATGCGGTGGTTGAGGCTGTGAAAATACTTGAGGACTCTCCGTTGTTTAACGCAGGAAAAGGTTCGGTGTTAACGCATCAAGAGATGGTGGAGATGGACGCCTCTGTTATGCATGGCAAAATGATGGACGCAGGCGCGGTCGCTGGGGTTCGGCACATTAAAAACCCAGTGCAGCTCGCGCGTGATGTAATGAAGCACAGTGATCATGTGTTGTTGATTGGTGAGGGCGCAGAAGCGTTTGCTTTTACTCAAGGGCATCAATATACAGAACAAGATTACTTTTTTACTGAGCGTCGTTATGAACAGTTGCTAGCGATGAAAAGCAACAATCAATTTGCTTTGTCGGAATCAAAATTCCCAGATGACAAGAAATTTGGCACTGTTGGCGCAGTTGCATTGGATAAACAAGGCAACCTTGCGTCTGCTACTAGTACCGGTGGCATCACGAATAAAAAATTTGGTCGCGTCGGCGATTCTCCCATCATAGGTGCAGGAACGGTGGCTGAAAATGGTAATGTGGCGGTATCGACAACGGGCATGGGGGAATATTTCATTCGTAAAATGGTTGCCAGTGACGTTGCCGCTCGCATGCGTTATTTAAAAGAAGATGTTCATACCGCATGTGAAACCATTATTCAGGGTGAACTTAAAACGCTCGGTGGTGAGGGTGGATTGATCGCCATTGATGCGCAAGGCGACATTCATTTTGCAATGAACAGTTCTGGTATGTACCGTGCTTGTGTTGATCGTCAAGGAGAGCTAATCGTAAAAATATATTCGGATGAGTAACTTACGTGCCTAATAACTGAATCATTTATTAAGTTATATTTTTATGACATTTTCGTGTTTAAAAAAGGACTGCAAGGAAAAGGATTCGGTGCTAGAATCCTTTTTTAACTAGCAATCAGACTTGGAAAGATGGGAAATAACGTAGTCGTTCTAGGCACCCAATGGGGTGACGAAGGCAAAGGTAAAATCGTAGACCTTTTAACTGAAGATGCAAAATACGTGGTTCGCTACCAAGGCGGCCATAATGCAGGCCACACTTTGGTCATTGACGGTGAAAAAACCGTTCTTCATTTAATTCCATCCGGCATTCTTCGCAATAAAGTGAAATGCATCATCGGCAACGGTGTTGTGCTTTCACCTGACGCACTAATCAATGAAATGAAGCCTCTAGAAGAGCGTGGTATTCCAGTCCGCGAACGTCTTTTCATTTCTGAAGCTTGCCCACTTATTCTTCCTTACCACATTGCGCTTGACCAAGCTCGTGAAACGGCTCGTGGTAAAAAAGCAATTGGTACGACAGGTCGTGGTATCGGCCCTGCTTATGAAGACAAAGTGGCTCGTCGTGGTTTACGCGTTGGTGACTTGTTCGATATGGCTTCATTCGCAGAAAAGCTAAAAGAAGTGATGGAGTTCCATAACTTCCAACTTGAGCATTTCTACAAAGCTGAACCAGTAAGCTACGAATCTGTACTTGAGCAAGCACAAGGCTATGCTGATTTGCTGACTTCGATGGTGATCGACGTGACCGATGAACTTGATGCAGCGCGTAAGCGTGGCGACAAAATCATGTTCGAAGGTGCGCAAGGTACTATGCTTGATATCGACCACGGTACATACCCATACGTAACGTCTTCTAACACGACTGCTGGTGGTGTTGCTGCAGGTTCTGGTTTCGGCCCTCGTCATCTAGGTTATATTCTAGGTATCGCGAAAGCTTACTGTACTCGCGTTGGTGCAGGTCCATTCCCAACCGAATTGGATGATGAAATCGGTAATCACCTAGGCACTAAAGGCCATGAGTTTGGTGCAACAACAGGCCGTAAGCGCCGTTGTGGTTGGTTTGATGCGGTAGCGATGCGTCGCGCCATTCAAATTAACTCAGTCACAGGCTTCTGCTTGACTAAACTTGACGTACTTGATGGTTTAGAAGAGCTAAAAATCTGTACGGGTTACCAAATGCCAGATGGCTCAATTGCTCAAGTATCACCAATGGCAGCTGACGCTTTTGAAGCGGTAACACCTATTTACGAAACTATGCCTGGTTGGTCTGAAAATACCTTCGGTGCTAAATCAATTGATGCCCTGCCACAAGCGGCGCTTGATTACATCAAACGTATTGAAGAGTTGACTGGTGTACCTGTTGACATCGTTTCTACAGGTCCAGATCGTAACGAAACCATTATCAAGGTTCACCCATTTTCAGTTTAATGGTTGATTGATAAACGTTTTTAAAACCGGCTTTCAGAGCCGGTTTTTTTATACCTGTATTGATGATATTTTGTCCTTGGTGTGGCAATAAATGGCCGAATAACGGCAAATTTTGTCTAAAGAGTTTGCCGCACTGGTCGATAAAGTTATCAAGCCCAGCCCTAGATGAAACTGAGGCTATAATTTTAAGGCTATCGATAGACATAAAGAGTGCAGGTATGAAGCTACGAACGGTAGCAGCTTCATTGTTTTTAGCGCTGACCTCATCCTTGAGTCATGCCAACGTGGCGGAAGTGGGTGAGCCAGTCCCTATTTACACCGAAGCTGAACTAATCAAGTTAATTGAGCAAAATAAACATTTAGAGCAAGTCAAGGCCGACAACTGCCAATTGGTAGAAGATATTGTTGCGCGTGCTACTCGCATCAGCCTGCCTTCCTACGAGTTTTTGTATGGAGATATGCTAGCGTGGGGGGTCTGTGTAGATCAAGATGTCGAACTTGGCTTGTACTATATGGAAAATGCAGCTCATCAAGGTTTACCCGCTGCGTTAGAGCAGCTTGGGCGTTATTATTCGCGTGGTACTTTAGTACAGCAGGATAAAGAGCGAGCTATTCCCTATCTGCGTGAAGCCGCTGCGATGGGCAATATTAATGCTCGTATCCATCTAGCTGAGCTTCTGCTGCGTGATTATGGCAGCCCGCTTGATTATGAAGATGCTTATCGCTGGCTTTATAATTCGGTGACTATCGATCAAAGAATACATTCTCGGATCTCTATGCTCCGGCAGGGGTTAGAGCAGCGAATGCCACAAAATGTGGTTGCGCGAGCCAAGCGCAGAGACACGTTTTGGTAGCCTTCATTAGTGCTTTTTTTATTTCGCCCACACGGTTGGGCGAAGTCATTTCTACGCTTTTCCTCTAACGCATTAGCCTATAATAATCAATACGCTGCTGTAGCTTCTGCCGTGAGTCAGTTATACTCTGGCTATCTCTCCTTGCTTTAGCAGGTCTGCCTATGTCTGAAATTATCAATAACGATCCTTTTGCGGATCGAGAATCTAGCAATTACGAAAATCCAATTCCAAGCCGAGAATTCATCCTCGAATTTCTAACCGAAGCCAATGTACCGATGAATCGTAATGATCTTTTTGAGGCATTGGGTTTGTCTGGTGAAGAGCAATACGAAGGGCTACGCCGTCGTTTGCGTGCGATGGAGCGAGATGGCCAATTGGTATTTACTCGTCGCCAATGCTATGCATTGCCAGAAAAATTGGAAATGATCAAAGGTCACGTAATCGGACATAAAGATGGTCATGGGTGGGTTCGTCCTGATGGCAGCGTTGGCAAAGATAACGATGTTTTGCTACCTCATCACCAAATGCGTACCATTATTCATGGCGACTACGTGCTGGTACAACCGACAGGCACGGATAAAAGAGGCCGTAAAGAAGGGCGTTTGGTCCGAGTTTTGGAAGAACGCAAAACTCAACTTGTTGGGCGTTTCTTCCTCGAAAATGGCTACTCTTATGTCGTGCCCGATGATTCACGCATCACTCAAGACATCTTGATCCCTAATGAGCACAAAGGCGGAGCTCGCATGGGGAACGTGGTGGTGATTGAAATTACCGATCGCGGTGCCAGAGCAAGAGGAATGACAGGCAGAGTTGTTGAGGTACTTGGGGAAAATATGGCTCCCGGTATGGAGACACAAATAGCGATTCGCACTCACCAGATCCCTCATGAGTGGCCGCAAGAAGTATTAAAGCAAGTCGAAAACCTGAGAGAAGAAGTTCCAGAAGAGGCGAAGCAAGGGCGCGTGGATTTGCGTCAATTACCTTTAGTGACTATTGATGGTGAAGACGCGCGTGACTTTGATGACGCGGTTTATTGCGAAGCCAAAAAAGGTGGTGGCTGGCGTCTCTGGGTTGCGATTGCTGACGTAAGTTATTATGTGCGCCCCGATACGGCTCTTGATAAAGAAGCGATCAACCGTGGTAACTCAGTTTACTTCCCATCGCAAGTCGTCCCTATGCTACCGGAAGTACTGTCGAACGGTCTTTGTTCACTTAATCCACAAGTCGACCGTCTATGCATGGTGTGCGAAATGACAGTCTCTGCAACGGGCAAAATTTCGGGTTACAAACATTACGAAGCCGTAATGAACTCTCATGCCCGTTTAACTTACAACAAAGTACACGCCATTCTTGAAGGGGATGAAGAGCTACGCGAACGTTATCAAGCCGTGGTTCCTCATCTTGAAGAACTCTATTCGATGTATAAGGTGCTAAAAGCAGCGCGTGATGAGCGTGGCGGTATCGAATTTGAAACGATTGAAACTAAGTTTATTTTTAATGCTGAGCGTAAAATCGACAGCATTGAACCTGTTGTCCGTAATGATGCGCACAAAATAATCGAAGAGTGCATGATCCTCGCTAATATTGCTTCAGCATCGCTGGTGGAAAAAGCGAAAGAGCCCGCTCTGTACCGTATCCATGAATCACCGGGAGAAGAGCGTTTGACCGGTTTTAGGGATTTCTTAGGCGAGCTTGGTTTGAACTTAGCGGGTGGGCTAGAGCCTTCGCCAACCGATTACGCTAACTTAATGAAACAGATTGGTGAGCGCCAAGACAAAGAGTTGATCCAAACCATGTTACTGCGTTCCATGAAGCAGGCTGTGTATAACGCGGATAACTGTGGTCACTTTGGTTTAGCGCTCAAACGCTATGCGCACTTTACTTCACCTATTCGTCGCTACCCTGATCTCCTATTGCACCGCGCAATTAAATATTTGATTGCCAAAGAATCGGGCAATCACACCGACCGTTGGACAACCACAGGTGGTTATCACTACTCTTTTGATGACATGGACTTCTATGGTCAGCAATGTTCAATGACAGAACGCCGTGCTGATGATGCGACGCGCGAAGTATCTGATTGGCTCAAGTGTGAATACATGCAAGATCATGTAGGCGAAGAGCTTGATGGAGTCATAGCCAACGTGACAGGTTTCGGTTTCTTCGTTCGTTTAACTGAGTTGCACATTGATGGATTGGTCCATATTTCAACGCTAGCGAACGACTACTATCAATTTGATCCCGTGGGACAACGATTGATCGGCGAAAGTTTTGGCAACATCTATCGCTTAGGTGACGCCGTTAAAGTCAAAGTGTTATCCGTCAACTTGGATGATCGTCAAATTGACTTTGAAATCGTGGGCACTAGCCGTAAGCTGCGCGGAGAAGGCAAGACAGCGAAGAAACGTGCAACGGATGCACGAGAGAAAGCACGTGGCAAGAAGGTGACGTCAAGTAAAGGAAAGGCAACTCCTTTAGTTGAAGCGACTAAACGCCCAGATGAAAAAAGTAGTGAAGGCTCAAAACCTGAACGAAAAAAAAGCAAAACAACAAAAGCACGCAAAAAGAAACCCGCGGCCAAAGCAAATAAAGCGCGTGCTAGTAAATAACGATCAATGGGTAAATCATGAGTAACGAATGTATTTATGGTATTCACGCGGTCAGCGCTGTACTTGAAAAAGATCCAGCGCGATTGATAGAAGCGTTTGTACTAAAAGGGCGACAAGATGATCGCCTGCTTCCACTGTTAAATGAACTGCAACATTGCGGTGTCTCTATTCAACAGATGGGACGTAAAACATTGGATGACAAGGCTCAAGGGGCGAATCATCAGGGCATCATTGCTCGTGTAAAACCAGCAAAACAGCTTAATGAGCATGATTTAGAAGCAATCATCGCACAGCATGAACAACCGCTATTACTTGTTTTGGATGGTGTTACCGATCCGCATAATCTCGGCGCATGCTTACGTAACGCCGATGCTGCTGGGGTCGCTGCAGTGATCGTACCAAAAGATAAGTCAGCACCAATGACAGCAACGGTCAGCAAAGTCGCTTGTGGCGCTGCTGAAACTGTGCCTTTAGTACGAGTGACGAATCTTGCACGTACCATGCGCGCCCTTCAAGAACAAGGCGTATGGTTTGTTGGCACTGCCGGTGAGGCGACGCATGACATTTACCAAGCCAAACTGACAGGGCCCCTTGCGATTGTTATGGGCGCTGAAGGGGATGGTATGCGCCGCTTAACGCGCGAAACCTGCGATGATCTGATTAAAATACCGATGGCGGGCACCGTTTCTAGCCTGAACGTATCAGTAGCGGCTGGGATATGTCTGTTTGAAGCAGTGAGACAGCGCCAAGCTGTATAATTGTGCATCAGGGATAAAAGGATAGGGTAGTGAGTGCTCACCTCATCCTTCTATCCCTTCTATCCCTTCTATTACTTCCTCAGTGAAAGAAGAAATAGATAGTTTATAAGTTTAATTTCTACACAGCGCTTGCATGTGTAATGGTGATCTGTATAATGCACCGCACTGGTTAAATCCAGTTGTGAACCAATGAGCAGTGAGGAGTAAACTGACCTAGCTGTTAGTTTAGTAACGTATACTCAGCTTATGTTCGCAGTTAATACAATTAGCTCTGTTGCGTTTAGTAATAGATTAAAGTTAATCGAAAATTAACTGACAATGTGCCTAATTTTGGCACTACGGTTTCACATAAATCAATCGGCATTCTCTCGTTTTAACGAGTTTGAGTGGCGATATTGTTTGTGTAATTTTTAATTATTGGAGCTCTGTCTCATGCAGAACCAACGTATCCGTATCCGCCTTAAAGCGTTCGATTACAAACTAATCGATGCTTCTACAGCGGAAATCGTTGAAACAGCTAAGCGTACCGGCGCACAGGTTCGTGGTCCTATTCCACTTCCTACTCGTAAAGAGCGTTTCACTGTTCTTATCTCTCCACACGTCAACAAAGATGCTCGTGATCAGTACGAAATTCGTACTCACAAACGTCTAATCGACATCGTTGAGCCAACAGATAAAACTGTTGATGCACTGATGCGCCTAGATCTAGCTGCTGGCGTTGACGTACAAATCAGCCTAGGTTAAGGGAGATTAGAAGAATGATTGGTCTAGTCGGACGTAAAGTGGGTATGACCCGCGTATTTACTGAAGAAGGCGTTTCTATCCCAGTAACTGTTGTTGAGGTTGAAGCAAACCGTATTTCTCAAGTGAAAACTCTTGAGACTGATGGTTATGCAGCAATCCAGGTAACTACTGGTACTAAGAAAGCCAACCGTGTAACTAAACCAGAAGCTGGTCACTTTGCGAAAGCAGGTGTAGAAGCTGGTCGCGGTCTTTGGGAATTCCGTTTAGAAAACGGCGAAGAGTTTGCAGTAGGTTCTGAACTGACTGTTGAACTGTTCAACGAAGTTAAAAAAGTAGACGTTACTGGTACATCTAAAGGTAAAGGTTTCCAAGGTGCTGTTAAGCGCTGGAATTTCCGTACCCAAGATATGACTCACGGTAACTCTTTGTCTCACCGTGCACCGGGTTCAATTGGCCAATGTCAAACTCCAGGTCGCGTGTTCAAAGGCAAAAAAATGGCAGGTCACATGGGTGCTGAGCGTGTAACGACTCAAAACCTAGAGATCGTACGTGTTGACGCTGAGCGCAATCTGCTTCTTATTAAAGGTGCAGTACCAGGTGCAACTGGCGCTAACGTGATCGTCAAACCAGCTATTAAAGCATAACGTCTAGGAGTAAGTAATGGAATTGATGGTTAAAGGTGCTAACGCACTAACTGTTTCCGAAACTACTTTCGGACGTGAGTTCAACGAAGCCCTTGTACATCAAGTAGTTGTTGCGTATGCAGCAGGTGCTCGTCAAGGTACTCGTGCTCAAAAGACACGTTCAGAAGTTTCTGGCGGTGGCGCTAAGCCATGGCGTCAAAAAGGTACTGGCCGTGCACGTGCTGGTACAATTCGTAGCCCAATCTGGCGTACAGGTGGTGTTACTTTTGCTGCGAAACCACAAGATCACAGCCAAAAAGTAAACAAAAAAATGTACCGCGGTGCTATGAAGAGCATTCTTTCTGAACTAGTTCGTCAAGAGCGTTTAATCGTTGTTGATAACTTCTCAGTAGAAGCACCAAAAACTAAAGAGCTATTAGCTAAGCTTAAAGAACTTGAGCTTAACGATGTACTCATCGTTACTGGCGAAGTAGACGAGAATCTATTCTTAGCTGCTCGCAACCTATATAAAGTTGACGCACGTGACGTAGCGGGTCTTGACCCAGTTAGCCTAATTGCGTTTGACAAGGTTCTAATGACTGCAGAAGCAGTTAAGCAAGTTGAGGAGATGCTGGCATGATCAGTGAAGAGCGTCTACTAAAAGTTCTACGTGCACCGCACATCTCTGAAAAAGCAACTATGACTGCTGAGAAAGCGAACACTATCGTTTTCAAAGTAGCAAAAGATGCAACTAAGAAAGAGATCAAAGCAGCTGTAGAAAAGCTATTTGAAGTTGAAGTTAAGTCTGTAAATACTCTTATCACTAAGGGTAAGACCAAACGTCAAGGTCTACGCCAAGGTCGCCGCAGCGACGTTAAAAAAGCGTATGTGACTTTGAAAGAAGGTCAAGATCTTGACTTTGTTGGCGGCGCGGAATAACAGGAGTAGTTGAATAATGGCTATTGTTAAATGTAAGCCGACTTCCCCTGGTCGTCGTCACGTCGTTAAAGTTGTTAACGCTGACCTACACAAGGGTAAGCCATACGCACCTCTTCTAGAGAAAAACTCTAAGAATGGTGGTCGTAACAACAACGGTCGTATCACAGTACGTCATATCGGTGGTGGTCATAAGCAACACTATCGTTTGGTTGACTTCAAACGTACTAAAGATGGCATCCCAGCGAAAGTTGAGCGTCTAGAATACGATCCAAACCGTAGCGCAAATATCGCTCTAGTTCTGTACGCAGACGGCGAGCGTCGTTACATTATCGCACCTAAAGGTGTTCAAGCTGGTGATACAATCCAGTCTGGTGTTGATGCGCCAATTAAAGCAGGTAACACTCTGCCAATGCGCAACATCCCAGTGGGTTCTACTATTCACTGTGTTGAACTTAAGCCTGGTAAAGGTGCACAGCTAGCTCGTTCGGCTGGTGCATATGCTCAACTTGTCGCTCGCGACGGTACTTATGCAACTATCCGCCTACGTTCTGGTGAAATGCGCAAAGTACTTTCTGAAGGCCGTGCAACAATCGGTGAAGTTGGTAACTCTGAGCACATGCTACGTGAACTAGGTAAAGCTGGTGCTTCACGCTGGCGCGGCGTACGTCCAACTGTACGTGGTGTAGTAATGAACCCGGTTGACCACCCACACGGTGGTGGTGAAGGCCGCACTTCTGGTGGTCGTCACCCAGTATCTCCTTGGGGTATGCCTACTAAGGGCTTCAAGACTCGTAGCAACAAACGCACCGACAAGTACATCGTACGTCGTCGTAATAAGTAATCTATATAAGAGGATAAGCCATGCCACGTTCTCTCAAGAAAGGTCCATTTATTGACCTACACTTGCTGAAGAAGGTAGAGAAAGCGGTGGAAAGCGGAGACAAAAAGCCTATTAAGACTTGGTCCCGTCGTTCAATGATCATTCCATCAATGATTGGTTTGACCATCGCTGTCCATAATGGTCGTCAGCACGTTCCAGTATTTGTCACTGATGAAATGATCGGTCACAAACTGGGCGAATTCGCACCAACTCGTACTTACCGTGGTCACGCTGCGGATAAGAAAGCTAAGAAGCGCTAAGGAGTAAATGATGGAAGCTATTGCTAAACATAACTTTGCTCGCATTTCTCCTCAGAAAGCTCGCTTAGTTGCAGATCTAATCCGTGGTAAATCTGTGGATCAGGCTCTTGAAATCCTAACTTTCAGCAACAAAAAAGCGGCTGTATTAGTTAAGAAAGTTCTAGAGTCAGCTATCGCTAACGCAGAACACAACGAAGGTGCAGATATCGACGATCTTAATGTCGCTAAAATCTTCGTAGATGAGGGCCCGGTCATGAAGCGTATTATGCCTCGTGCAAAAGGCCGTGCGGATCGTATCTTGAAGCGTTCAAGCCACATCACTGTTGTTGTAGCAGACCGCTAAGAGACTAGGAGAGTAAGCAATGGGTCAGAAAGTACATCCTAATGGTATTCGTCTTGGCATCGTTAAGCCTTGGAATGCTACATGGTTTGCTAACACCAAAGATTTCGCTGACAACCTAGACGGCGACTTCAAGGTACGTCAGTTCCTTACTAAGGAACTTTCAAAAGCGTCTCTATCACGCATCGTTATCGAGCGTCCTGCTAAGAGCATTCGTGTGACTATCCACACTGCTCGCCCAGGCGTTGTTATCGGTAAGAAAGGTGAAGACGTTGAGAAGCTACGCGCAGCTGTAGCTAAAATTGCAGGTGTACCAGCGCAAATTAACATCGCTGAAGTACGTAAGCCTGAGCTAGACGGCCAATTAGTGGCTGATAGCATCGCGTCTCAACTAGAGCGTCGCGTTATGTTCCGTCGTGCTATGAAGCGTGCGGTACAAAATGCTATGCGTCTAGGCGCTAAAGGTATCAAAGTGGAAGTAAGCGGTCGTCTTGGCGGCGCTGAAATTGCACGTTCTGAGTGGTACCGTGAAGGCCGTGTGCCTCTACACACTCTACGTGCTGACATTGATTACGCAACTTCTTCGGCTCACACTCAATACGGTGTGATCGGCGTTAAAGTTTGGATCTTCAAGGGTGAAATCCTTGGTGGTATGCCAGCTGCAAACGCTGTTGAGCCAAAGGCTGACAAGCCTAAGAAGCAGCGTAAAGGCCGTAAGTAAGGAGTCGACTGATGCTACAACCTAAACGCACTAAGTTCCGTAAGGTTCATACTGGTCGCAACCGCGGTCTAGCTAAAGGTACTGACGTAAGCTTCGGTACATTTGGTCTTAAAGCCGTTGGACGTGGTCGTCTAACTGCTCGTCAGATCGAAGCGGCACGTCGTGCAATGACACGTCACGTTAAGCGTCAAGGTAAAATCTGGATCCGTGTGTTCCCAGATAAGCCAATCACTGAAAAACCACTAGAAGTTCGTCAAGGTAAGGGTAAAGGTAACGTTGAGTACTGGGTAGCCCAAATCCAACCTGGTAAGGTTATGTACGAAATGGACGGTGTACCTGAAGAATTGGCACGTGAAGCGTTCCGCCTAGCGGCTCGTAAACTGCCATTCAAAACTACATTCGTAATTAAACAGGTGATGTGATGAAAGCACTAGATCTACGCGCAAAAAGCGCTGAAGAGCTTAACGCTGAGCTACTGAATTTGCTACGTGAACAGTTCAACTTGCGCATGCAAGCTGCAACTGGTCAACTACAGCAAACTCATACTTTGAAAGCTGTACGCCGTGATATCGCACGCGTTAAAACTGTTTTGACTGAGAAGGCAGGCGAATAATGAGCGACAAAATTCGTACTCAACTAGGTCGTGTTATTAGTGACAAGATGGATAAATCTATCACTGTTGCTATCGAGCGCATGGTGAAACACCCAATTTACGGTAAATTCGTAAAGCGTACGACTAAAGTACACGCACATGACGAAAACAACGAGTGTGGCCTAGGCGATACCGTTGAGATTCGTGAGTGTCGTCCTCTGTCTAAGACTAAGTCTTGGACATTGGTTAAAGTTATAGAAAAAGCGAAGATGTAATCATCGTTATTCTATGATTTTAAACGGCTCCAAAGTTTTTTTGGAGCCGTTTATTTTTTGTCTACCCAATCTTAGGAAAGGGTGGTACAATTCGCGTCCCTTTTAAAGAGGCAGCCCGACCCGAGAGGGTCTAGTTTTAATATTTAGCGGAGCACTAACAATGATCCAAATGCAAAGTACACTTGATGCAGCTGATAACTCAGGCGCGCGCAAGGTAATGTGTATTAAGGTTCTGGGTGGCTCTCACCGCCGTTATGCACATATCGGTGACATCATCAAAGTTACAGTGAAGGAAGCAATTCCTCGCGGTAAAGTTAAAAAAGGTGATGTACTGAAGGCGGTGGTAGTTCGCACCCGTAAAGGCGTACGTCGTCCAGACGGTTCTGTCATTCGCTTCGACCGTAATGCTTGCGTATTGTTGAACAATAATACAGAGCAACCTATCGGTACACGTATCTTTGGTCCAGTGACTCGTGAACTTCGCAATGCGAAATTTATGAAAATCGTGTCACTAGCACCTGAAGTTCTGTAAGGAGCGGCACACATGGCAGCTAAAATCCGTCGTAATGACGAAGTAATCGTTCTTGCTGGTAAAGATAAAGGCAAGAAAGGTAAAGTAACTAAGGTTCTCGTAACTGGTAAAGTTATCGTTGAAGGTATCAACCTTGTTAAGAAACACCAAAAGCCGGTTCCGGCTCTAGGTCAACAAGGTGGCATCGTTGAGCAAGAAGCAGCTATTGATGCTTCTAACGTTGCAATCTTTAACGCAGCAACTGGTAAAGCGGACCGTATCGGTTTCCGTTTTGAAGACGGCAAAAAAGTTCGTTTCTTCAAATCTAACGGTGAAATCGTTTCTAACTAATTAGAAGTAATTTGGAGTTCTACTATGGCGAAACTGCATGATTACTACAAGTCGTCTGTAGTGACTGAACTGACCAAACAGTTCGGTTACACAAGCGTCATGCAAGTCCCTAGGATTGATAAAATCACCCTAAACATGGGCGTTGGTGAAGCTATCAACGATAAGAAACTATTAGAAAATGCAGCAGCTGATATGGCTACGATCTCTGGTCAAAAACCACTGATCACTAAAGCTCGTAAATCTGTTGCAGGTTTCAAAATTCGTGAAGGCTACCCAATTGGTTGTAAAGTAACCTTGCGTGGCGAACGTATGTGGGATTTTTTAGAGCGTTTAATCTCTATTGCACTTCCACGTGTACGTGACTTCCGTGGTGTTAGCGCTAAGTCTTTTGACGGACGCGGTAACTACAGCATGGGCGTTCGCGAGCAAATCATCTTCCCAGAAATCGACTACGATAAAGTCGATCGTGTACGCGGTCTTGATATCACTATCACGACTTCTGCTGGTACCGATGAGGAAGGCCGTGCTCTGCTGGCTGCCTTTAACTTCCCATTCCGTAAGTAAGGTGAAGGGTTACTGTTATGGCTAAACAATCAATGAAAGCACGTGAAGTAAAACGTGCAAAGCTAGTAGCTAAGTTCGCAGAAAAGCGTGCAATGCTAAAAGCTACCATCAGCGATGTAAACGCATCTGAAGAAGATCGTTGGAACGCAGTTCTTAAACTGCAAGCTCTTCCACGTGATTCAAGTGCTTCACGTCAGCGCAACCGTTGCAACCAAACTGGTCGTCCACACGGTTTCCTACGTAAGTTCGGTCTAAGCCGCATCAAAGTTCGCGAAGCTTGCATGAAAGGCGAGATTCCTGGACTTCGTAAGGCTAGCTGGTAATTGCCACTTAATCATTTGGAGTAAATCTTATGAGCATGCAAGATCCGATTTCGGATATGCTGACCCGCATTCGTAACGGTCAGGCAGCAAATAAAGTTGCTGTAAAAATGCCTTCTTCAAAGCTTAAAGTTGCAATTGCTGCACTGCTAAAAGCTGAAGGTTATATCGCAGATTTCGCTGTTGAAGGCGAAGTAAAACCTGAGCTAGAAGTTACTCTTAAGTACTTCCAAGCTAAACCAGTAATCGAGCAAATCCAACGTGTTTCACGTCCTGGTCTACGCGTTTATAAGAAAAAAGACGCGTTACCAACAGTGATGGGCGGTATGGGTGTTGCTGTGGTGTCCACTTCCAAGGGTCTGATGTCTGACCGTGCTGCTCGCAAAGCAGGTCTTGGCGGTGAAATCATTTGCTACGTAGCGTAAGGAGTAGGATATGTCTCGTGTTGCTAAAGCACCTGTCGCTATTCCAGCTGGCGTAGAGGTGAAACTAAACGGCCAAGAAATCACTGTAAAAGGTGGTAAAGGTGAGCTGACTCGCGTCCTGAATAAAGGCGTAGTTATTGCACAGGAAGAAAACAACCTTACTTTCGGTCCTCGTGAAGGTGTTGCTAACGCTTGGGCACAAGCAGGTACTGCTCGTGCACTAGTAAACAACATGGTTGTTGGTGTTACTGCAGGCTTTACTAAGAAGCTTGTTCTTAAAGGTGTTGGTTACCGTGCTGCTATTAAAGGCAACTCAGTAAGTCTTACTTTAGGCTTCTCACACCCTGTAGAGCATGAACTACCAGCGGGTATCAATGCTGAATGTCCTAGCCAAACTGAAATTGTCCTAACTGGTTGCGATAAGCAAGTAGTGGGTCAAGTTGCGGCTGACATCCGTTCTTACCGTGAGCCAGAACCTTATAAAGGTAAAGGCGTCCGTTACGCAGATGAAAATGTGCGTAGTAAAGAAGCTAAGAAGAAGTAAGGTAACACTATGGATAAGAAAGCATCTCGCATCCGTCGTGCTACACGCGCACGTCGTAAGATTGCTGAACTGGGTGCAACTCGCCTAGTAGTACACCGTACTCCTCGTCACGTGTACGCTCAGGTTATCGCATCAAACGGCTCTGAGGTTATCGCAGCAGCTTCTACTGTAGAAAAAGCGATCCGTGAGCTAGTTAAGAACACCGGTAACGTAGACGCAGCTAAAGCGGTAGGTAAAGCTATTGCAGAACGCGCTCTTGAAAAAGGCGTATCAGCTGTTGCGTTTGATCGTTCTGGTTTCCAATACCACGGTCGAGTAGCGGCGCTAGCAGAATCTGCTCGCGAAGCTGGTCTGAAATTCTAAGGTAGGGTTGGAAGATGGCTAAAGAACAACAACAAGCTAGTGATTTGCAAGAAAAATTAATCGCAGTTAACCGTGTTTCTAAAACGGTTAAAGGTGGTCGAATCATGAGCTTTACTGCACTAACTGTAGTTGGTGACGGTAATGGTCGCGTAGGTTTCGGATACGGCAAAGCTCGTGAAGTACCTGCAGCGATTCAAAAAGCAATGGAAAAAGCGCGTCGTAACATGGTTACTATCGCTCTTAACGAAGGCACTCTTCACCACGCGGTGAAAGGTCGTCACTCGGGCTCTAAAGTTTACATGCAGCCAGCTGCAGAAGGTACAGGTGTTATCGCCGGTGGTGCGATGCGTGCTGTACTAGAAGTTGCCGGTGTACATAACGTACTTGCGAAAGCGTACGGTTCTACTAACCCAATCAACGTTGTTCGTGCAACAGTTGCTGGTCTAGTAGATGTGAAGTCACCAGAAATGGTTGCAGCTAAACGTGGTCTCACTGTTGAAGCGATTTCGGAGTAAGCACCATGGCAACTATTAAAGTAACTCAAACTAAAAGCTCAATTGGTCGTCTACCAAAGCACAAAGCTACTTTGCGTGGTCTAGGCCTTCGTCGTATCAACCATACAGTAGAACTTGAAGATACACCGTGTGTACGCGGTATGATCAACAAGGTTTACTACATGGTTAAAGTTGAGGAGTAATCAGAATGCGTTTGAATACTCTATCACCGGCTGCTGGTTCTAAGCACGCTCCTAAGCGTCTAGGCCGTGGTATCGGTTCTGGCCTTGGTAAAACAGGTGGCCGCGGTCACAAAGGTCAAAAGTCACGTTCTGGCGGTACAGTTCGTCCAGGTTTTGAAGGCGGTCAAATGCCTCTAAAACAACGTCTACCTAAATTCGGTTTCACTTCTCGTAAGAGCCTAGTGTCTGCTGAAATTCGTCTAGCTGAGCTAGCGAAAGTTACGGGTGACGTGGTCGATCTAAACAGCTTGAAAGCAGCTAACCTAATCACTAAGAACATCGAAAATGTTAAAGTTGTTCTTTCTGGTGAGATTAGCAAAGCAGTGACTGTGAAAGGTCTTCGCGTGACTAAAGGCGCTAAAGCTGCAATCGAAGCTGCAGGCGGTAAAATCGAGGAATAATCTCGAGGAACGAGGTACAGATGGCTAAGAAACCAGGACAAGATTTTCGTAGTGCTCAGAGCGGCTTAAGTGAGCTAAAGTCGCGCTTATTATTCGTAATTGGTGCACTTTTAGTATTCCGAGCCGGTTCTTTTGTGCCGATTCCTGGTATTGACGCAGCTGTACTTGCCGATTTGTTCGAACAGCAAAAAGGTACCATCGTTGAAATGTTTAACATGTTCTCCGGTGGTGCTCTTTCGCGTGCATCTATCTTAGCATTGGGCATCATGCCGTATATTTCGGCGTCAATTGTTGTCCAATTGCTAACTGTAGTTCATCCAGCGTTAGCCGAACTCAAGAAAGAGGGTGAGGCAGGGCGTCGTAAGATTAGCCAATATACGCGTTATGGCACGCTTGTACTTGCAATATTCCAAGCTATTGGTATCGCAACAGGCTTACCAAACATGGTCAACAATCTGGTTGTTATCGACCAAACCATGTTTACCCTGATTGCTACCGTGAGTTTAGTAACTGGCACCATGTTCTTAATGTGGTTAGGTGAACAAATTACTGAGCGTGGAATAGGAAATGGTATTTCCATTTTGATTTTTGCAGGTATTGTTGCTGGATTGCCTTCGGCAATCGGACAAACGATTGAGCAAGCGCGTCAAGGTGAATTGCATGTGCTTCTTCTGTTGTTAATTGCGGTACTTTCTTTTGCTGTAATTTATTTCGTTGTTTTCATGGAACGTGGTCAGCGTCGTATTGTCGTTAACTATGCAAAGCGTCAACAAGGTCGTAAAGTGTTTGCAGCGCAAAGTACTCACTTGCCATTGAAAATTAATATGGCGGGTGTAATACCTGCAATTTTTGCATCGAGTATTATTTTGTTCCCAGGAACATTAGCTCAGTGGTTTGGTCAAAATGGTGAGAGCAGCACATTCGGTTGGTTAACTGATGTGTCTTTGGCTCTTAGCCCTGGTCAACCTCTGTACGTTATGCTTTATGCAGCAGCGATTATTTTCTTCTGTTTCTTTTACACAGCGTTGGTGTTTAACCCTCGTGAAACAGCGGATAACTTGAAGAAGTCCGGTGCGTTCGTACCCGGCATCCGCCCAGGTGAGCAGACAGCGAGATACATTGATAAAGTAATGACCAGACTAACCTTAGCGGGTGCTCTCTACATTACCTTTATCTGTCTGATTCCCGAGTTCATGATGGTCGCGTGGAACGTACGTTTCTACTTCGGCGGCACATCACTACTTATCGTAGTGGTTGTGATTATGGACTTTATGGCACAGGTACAGACTCATATGATGTCCCAACAGTATGATTCTGTGTTGAAAAAAGCAAATCTGAAGGGCTACGGCCGTTAATTCAGATTTCACTTACGGAGTTTAGCAATGAAAGTTCGTGCTTCCGTTAAAAAAATCTGTCGTAACTGTAAAGTAATCAAGCGTAACGGCGTCGTTCGCGTGATTTGCAGTGAGCCAAAGCACAAGCAGCGCCAAGGCTAATTAGCAGAAATTTTTACTTGAAATATAAAGGTCGGTCGAGTATATTCCTCGGCCTACCTTTTGTGTGCAAAAGAAGTAGTATGCCGCAGCGTATCCTCGACGGGCTTTGCTGCGGATAATTTCTTATATAAGTACTAGGAGTGAATAGTGGCCCGTATAGCAGGCATTAACATTCCTGATCAGAAGCATGCTGTAATTGCATTAACTGCAATCTACGGCATCGGTAAGACCCGTTCGAAAGCTATCTTAGCTGATTTGGGTATTGCTGAAAGTGTTAAGATCAGTGAACTAACTGAAGAGCAGATCGATCTACTGCGTGATGGTGTAGCTAAATACACTGTAGAGGGTGATCTTCGTCGTGAAGTTTCCATGAACATCAAGCGTCTTATGGACCTTGGCTGTTACCGTGGTCTTCGTCATCGTCGCAGTCTACCACTACGTGGACAGCGTACTAAAACCAACGCTCGTACCCGTAAGGGTCCGCGTAAACCGATCAAGAAATAGTCGGAAGGGTATAGAGTACAATGGCAAAACAACCAACTCGCGCACGTAAGCGTGTACGCAAGCAAGTTGCTGATGGCGTAGCGCACATCCATGCATCTTTCAATAACACAATCGTAACTATCACAGACCGTCAAGGTAATGCCCTAGCTTGGGCAACTGCTGGTGGTTCTGGTTTCCGCGGTTCTCGTAAGTCTACTCCGTTCGCTGCACAGGTTGCTGCTGAGCGTTGTGCTGAAATGGCTAAAGAATACGGCCTTAAGAACCTAGAGGTTATGGTTAAGGGTCCAGGTCCAGGTCGTGAATCAACTGTTCGCGCGCTGAACGCTGCTGGTTTCCGTATCACTAACATTGTTGATGCGACACCAATCCCTCATAACGGTTGTCGTCCACCTAAGAAACGCCGCGTATAACGTTTCTAGGAAGATTGGAGAAAGATCATGGCAAGATATTTGGGTCCTAAGCTGAAGCTTAGCCGCCGCGAAGGTACTGACTTGTTCCTTAAGTCAGGCATTCGTGCGATTGATACCAAGTGTAAAATTGACAACGCACCAGGTGTACACGGCGCTCGTCGCGGTCGTCTATCTGAGTACGGTGTTCAGCTTCGTGAGAAGCAAAAAGTTCGTCGTATTTATGGCGTTCTAGAAAAACAATTCCGTAACTACTACAAAGAAGCTGCACGTCTTAAAGGCAATACTGGTGAAAACCTACTTCAGCTTCTTGAAGGTCGTCTTGATAACGTAGTTTACCGCATGGGCTTTGGCGCTACTCGCGCAGAAGCACGTCAGCTAGTAAGCCACAAAGCTATCCTAGTTAACGGTAAAGTTGTAAACGTTCCTTCTTTCAATGTTGCGGTTAACGACGTTGTTGCAATCCGTGAGAAAGCTAAAAAGCAATCTCGCATTAAAGCAGCTCTAGAAGTTGCTGAACAACGCGAAAAACCAACTTGGATTGAAGTAGATGGCGGCCAAATGGAAGGTACATTCAAGCGTATGCCTGAGCGTTCTGACCTGTCAGCTGACATCAACGAACAATTGATCGTCGAGCTTTACTCTAAGTAAGGTTAAACTAAAGAGAGGACACAATGCAGGGTTCTGTAACAGAATTTCTTAAGCCACGTCTTGTTGATATCGAACAGATTAGCACGACACACGCAAAAGTAACTCTTGAGCCGTTAGAGCGTGGTTTCGGCCATACTCTGGGTAATGCACTTCGCCGTATTCTTCTATCTTCAATGCCAGGTTGTGCTGTAACTGAAGTGGAGATTGAAGGCGTACTACACGAGTACAGCACCAAAGAAGGCATTCAAGAAGATATCCTTGAGATCCTTCTGAACCTAAAAGGTTTGGCTGTTCGCGTTGCCGAAGGCAAAGATGAAGTGTTCATTACGCTAAACAAATCAGGCTCGGGCCCTGTTGTTGCAGGTGACATCACCCATGATGGTGATGTAGAGATCACTAACCCTGAGCACGTGATTTGTCATCTAACGGATGACAACGCTGAGATCGCTATGCGTATCAAAGTAGAACGTGGTCGTGGTTATGTTCCAGCTTCAGCTCGTATCCATACTGAAGAAGATGAGCGTCCAATCGGTCGTCTACTTGTAGATGCTACTTACAGCCCAGTAGACAAAATTGCCTACTCTGTGGAAGCCGCTCGCGTAGAACAACGTACTGATTTAGATAAGCTCGTTATCGATATGGAAACGAACGGTACTCTAGAACCTGAGGAAGCAATCCGTCGTGCAGCAACTATTCTTGCTGAACAATTGGATGCGTTCGTAGATCTTCGTGATGTACGTGTACCTGAGGAGAAGGAAGAGAAGCCAGAATTCGATCCAATCCTACTGCGTCCTGTAGACGATCTTGAACTAACAGTTCGCTCTGCTAACTGTTTGAAAGCAGAAGCGATTCACTACATCGGTGATCTAGTACAGCGCACTGAGGTTGAGCTACTTAAAACGCCAAACCTTGGTAAGAAATCTCTTACAGAGATTAAAGACGTGCTTGCATCACGTGGTCTATCTTTGGGCATGCGCCTAGAGAACTGGCCGCCAGCGTCTATCGCTGAAGATTAATCGATACTAGTTAGAAGGATTAGGTCATGCGCCATCGTAAGAGTGGTCGTCAACTCAACCGCAACAGCAGTCATCGCAAAGCGATGTTCAGCAACATGGCTAGCTCTCTAGTACGTCATGAAGTTATCAAGACTACTTTGCCAAAAGCAAAAGAGCTACGTCGCGTCGTTGAGCCTTTGATTACACTAGCTAAGACTGACAGTGTTGCAAACCGTCGTCTAGCATTTGCTCGCACTCGTGATAACGAAGTTGTGGCAAAACTATTTAACGAACTAGGTCCACGTTTTGCAGCTCGCCAAGGCGGCTACACACGTATCCTAAAGTGCGGTTTCCGTACTGGTGATAAAGCTCCAATGGCATACATTGAGCTTGTCGATCGCCCAGAAGTAGCTGTAGAAGCTGCTGCTGAGTAATCAGTTCGTATAATTAAAAAAGCCGAGTAGTAATACTCGGCTTTTTTGTATGCGTAGATTTTATCTTTGAACACGGGCTAACCAGATAAGTATGCGTAGTGTCGTTTTTGATAGGTGCTAAGTAAGAAATACTAATAAAAAAAGGTCAGCGAATGCCAACCTTCTCACTATCAATTCTATTTATAGAATATCGAGTAGCTCTACTTCAAATACTAGAGCTGCAAAAGGAGGAATTGCAGCGCCAGCGCCACGCTCACCGTAGGCAAGATCTTGTGGAATATAGAGTTTCCATTTTGAACCCACAGGCATCAGTTGTAGTGCTTCTACCCAACCTTTGATTACACCTGTTACTGGGAATTCAGCTGGTTGACCGCGAGATACTGAGCTATCAAATACTGTACCGTCAGTCAATTCACCGTGGTAATGAACACGTACTTGCTTGTCAGATGTCGGGATATCCCCCGTACCTTCTGTAAGAATTTCGTACTGTAGACCAGATTCAAGCACGGTCACTTCAGGGCGTAGTGCGTTATCTGTTAAGAATACTTCACCGTCGGCGGCGGCTGCTTTGGCAGCTTCTTGGCGTAGAGATTCTGCACGCATGTGCAACTCTTGCAGTGCATTATTGATTTCATCAATTTCAATTGATGGCATGTCGCCTACTAATGCGGTTGCGATACCTGCGGCGATGGCGTCAACGTTAAGTCCTTCTAGACCACTACCCGCAAGTTGTTGGCCCATTTGTAGACCGATACCGTAGCTTGCTTTTTGCTCTACAGTGTCAAATTTTACTTCAGACATAAACAGTCACTCTTTTTATGTAAATAAACAAGTGCCAAAGGATATCAGTTTCAAGCATGGGATGAAATGCTAATGGGAAATATCCAATATTGAACCTTCAGGTTGTGACAAATCGCAGATCCCAAAGAAAAATGTTCAAGATTGTGTCAACGTTTACGTTATCGCCACCTTGGCTCTATACTGATCCCTCTTGAGTTTTTATACTGTAGCTCGACAGAAAAGGAGACGGGTTAAGATGAATCGTCGTCACAAGAAGAAACCGCAAACTGATTATTTAGCGTTTATCCAACAGAAGTGGCATGCATTCGATTGGCGTGGCCTTATTTTACGTGTTCGCACAGTTTGGCTGGCGCTGCCTAAGCTTCACCAGCGCGCTTTATTAGCGATCGTTCCAGTAGTGTGTTTGCTCATTATTATTCCTTTTCCTGAGCGAACAGAGCAGGCCGCTCTACCGAAAAGTAGTGAGCGTGTGGAAATCAGCATTAATACGGTTGGGTTGAGTGAACAAAAAACGCCTCAACAAACCGATCGTAAATCTGAGTTCTGGCGAGAGTACACGGTTAAAAACGGGGACACTTTGTCGCAGGTTTTTCGGGCAAATGATTTACCGATGTCTGATCTTAATGCCTTAGTCAAAATTGAAGGCAGTGACAAACCGCTCAGCCAAATTACCCAAGGCCAATTAGTTCGTTTCAAACTCGCGGCTGATGGGCAACTCGATATCCTGCAACTTGAGAAAAACGATCAATCAGTGATGTTTTTCAGGCGCTCAGATGGCGGATTTGGCCGTAGTAAATAACACGCTTTGATCAAGAGGGTTATTTACTTGCTGAGCTGCATGTCGATATGCGGGATATCATCTTCTAGATACATCGCCGACGTTTGTTGAAAACCATAACTTTGATAGAAGCTAGCAAGATAGTGCTGTGCACCAATTTCAATATCTTGATTAGGCCACAGCTTCTGGCATTCGGCTAATGCTTGCTGCATTAATTGGTGTCCAAGGCCATTTCCTCTCGCTTCTTTTTGGGTTGCAATGCGACCAATGCTGACACTTGGGTAGCTAATCCCCGCAGGGAGTAAGCGCGCGCAGGCAACAATCTGCTGATCCTGTTCACCAATTAAATGAAAAACACCCAGCTGAATATCCTTATTATCCAATTCAGGGTAAGGACAGGTTTGTTCGACCACAAAGACATCGACGCGCAGTTTAAGTAGCGCATAAAGTTGATGAGTGGTTAATTGTGAGAATGAAAGACAGTGCCAAGTAATCATCGTAGTGCCCCTTTAAAAATGGATGTTGTTACTCTATCAAGCTTAAGTGCATGATTCATTAACAAAGGTTAAGAGTGAGCTACAAACTTGATGAATGATAAATAAAGATTCACTAGCCACACGAGGTTAAATAACGATAATAGGCGTTTAATTTTCGTCTAACGAAAGGACGGTCTCTTGAGTAATCTCTCTTTTTCAACGGTAAATCTACAACCAGAACTTCTTTCTAACCTCGATACTTTGGGATACACCAAGATGACGCCGATTCAGGCGTTAAGCTTGCCAACCATTTTGGCGGGTAAGGATGTGATTGGCCAAGGAAAAACAGGCTCAGGAAAAACAGCAGCGTTTGGTTTAGGCGTATTATCTAACCTCAACGTTAAGCGTTTTCGCGTTCAAGCTTTGGTGCTATGCCCAACGCGGGAGTTAGCCGATCAAGTCGCAACGGATATTCGCACACTCGGCCGCGCCATTCATAATATAAAAGTGCTCACCTTGTGTGGCGGCATGCCAATGGGGCCACAAATTGGTTCGTTAGAGCACGGTGCACATATTTTGGTTGGTACTCCGGGGCGTATTCTTGACCATTTAGACAAAGGTCGTATCGATCTCTCTGAACTCAATACGTTAGTGCTTGATGAAGCGGACCGAATGCTCGAAATGGGTTTCCAAGAAGCGCTGGATGCGATCATCAATGAAACGCCAACCAGCCGTCAAACATTGCTGTTTAGTGCTACGTTCCCAAATCAAATCAAACAAATTGCGCAGCGGATTATGCGTGAGCCTGAAATGGTCAAAGTTGAATCCACCCATGATACGTCCAGCATTCAGCAATATTTTTATAAAGTAGAGGGTACAGAGGCGCGTGATCGCGCGTTAGAACTACTGCTTTTACACCATCAGCCTGAATCTGCCGTGGTGTTCTGTAATACAAAGAAAGAAGTACAAAGTGTTGCTGAAGATCTACATCACAAGGGCTTTAGTGTGGTGGAACTGCATGGTGATTTAGAGCAGCGTGACCGTGACCAAGCTTTGGTGCAGTTTGCTAATAAAAGTATCTCCATTTTAGTTGCAACCGATGTGGCGGCACGTGGCCTTGATGTCGATAACTTAGATGCGGTATTTAACTTTGAGTTATCACGTGATCCTGAAGTGCACGTACACCGCATTGGGCGTACTGGCCGAGCGGGCAGTAAAGGTTTAGCCTTTAGCTTCTTCAGTGACAGTGAAATGCACCGAGTGGCGATGATTGATGAATATATGGATATGCCCATCGAACCTGCTAAATTGCCTGATGCTAGTGCGCTAAACAACGCGCCTTATCAAGCTAATATGGTCACTATCCAGATTGATGGCGGTAAAAAGCAGAAAGTACGCCCGGGAGATATTCTAGGGGCGTTGACCAGTAACGACGGTATTGACGGTCAATATGTCGGTAAAATTAACATGTTACCGATGCGCAGCTACGTTGCAGTCCATAAATCGGTGGCGAAAAAAGCACTGAAGAAAATGGAAAGCGGTAAGATGAAAGGACGCCAATTTAGAGCACGCCTTCTAAAATAAGCCCCTTCATTTAGAATTAAAGCCAGCGAACAACTCGCTGGCTTTTGCGTTTATGAGGGCTTTGAACTGAAAGGTGTCGAATTCAAATAAGCGCTGGCCTGCTCCTTACCCATGTATTTTGCCAGTGTATGCAGCGGAACTTGTTTCAAGTTCACCACAATTAAGCCATCCAACGCATTGTTAAACGCGGGGTCGACATTAAAACAGACGAGCTTGCCATTCATCCCTAAATATTGGCGCAGCAATACAGGAAGGCCCTTGCCATTTTCCATTTTTGCTAACACTTTCGACAGCAGAGAAATGCTTGCCAAAGAGGAGAGCAAGTTGGTTTGCCAAAATGTGTTCCCATTGCTCCGTAGTGGAGTGGAAGGTGAAACCAAGGTTGCCTTTTCATGATCATAATGATGAATAGAGAGTGTGGCGGCCATTAATTGTCGCGCGGAGTGGCTGTAATCGTTGCTAATGCTTACTGGGCCAAACAAGTGCGTGTATTGTGGATGACGCGCGACAAACGCAGCAATACCTTTCCACAGCATTAACAGTGAGTTGAGGTTGCGCTGGTATTTCGAGGAAACCACCGAGCGGCCTAGCTCAATACTGGTATCTAGTGTGTTGATGAAGGCTTCATCATACTGAAATAAGCTACGGGAATAGAGCCCTGCTAACCCTTGCTTCGCTATCAGTTCATCCACTAACCCCAATCGATAAGCTCCAACAATTTGACGGTCTTTCTTGTGCCAAACAAAGAGCTGGTAGTAATGGCGATCATACTCATCAAGATCACAAGCTAAGCCGCTTCCTTCACCTACGGCGCGAAAACTCTCTTCACGAATTCGACCAATCTCTTGCAGTATGTGGGGTAACTGCTCGCTTGCGGCGCAATAGACAATCCAATCACCTTGCTCTAAGAGCTTGCTTTCGCTTGGCAGCGCGGCGAGATCTTGCTCAAGCTTCTCTACAATAAGCGCATCAATAATAGGAAGGGGCGATGTCACTAATTCTGGTGAGGATGGCGTTGCGGAAGGTGTTGCACTCATTAAATAGGTATTGAGACGCAGATAATGAACAATGTCCCGTTCTTGTTCAAATGCTTTTACTTCTGAATAGGGGATGGGATTGCCGATGGAAATTTCAATGTTGTGCGCCTGCTTATTCAGTAGCTCGCGGCCGAGCAATGCCGTTCGCAGTAGTGGATGAATTCGCCCCGCTTGATAAAACAGAGTGCTATTTTTACCATTAATAAAGATTGGGACGGTGGTGGCTTGGGCGCGTTTAACAAATTTGGCGACGGATTGACTCCATTCGATATCCGACAGTGTTTGCGATCCTTTGGGGTAAGTAGATACCTCACCAGCAGGGAAGATAATCAATAAGCCACCTTGAGCCAAATGAAGATTCGCATCTCGAATGGCTTGCGCATTGGTGCTGCGAGCACTTTTGCTATTGAACACATCGACACCGATAAAGAGTTCACTAATTTCAGGCAGGCGCTTTAGCAACTGATTCGCCAGCACTTTAATATCGGTGCGTACTGAACCAATTAAATCGGCTAATATCACCCCTTCAATTGCGCCCAGCGGGTGGTTAGCGACGATCACCACCGGCCCTGTTTGTGGAATATTATCGATGCTGCCTAAAGCAAGGCGATATTCGATGTTGAGTGCCGCTAGCGTGTAGCGCATAAACTCAAAGCAAGAGGGTTTGGCAGGACGCTGCTGATACAGTTTATCCAGTGTTGCAAGCCCAGAGGCCCATTCAACAATTGATTCTGCGACGCCAAATGGAGTGTGTCGTGGTAAACGAAAAGGACTGGCTAGCATATAATTACACTCCTTTATTCAGCCACTGGTGCAATAAACCATCACCGTTTTTGAGATCACGCCGCACCAAAAAAGCCGCACACAACCAAACAAGACAAGCCATCGCAAATAGCAGGCCGCTATCATTGCCGACCACTTCTCCTACTTGGTTAAACTCTGGCATCACAATGCCAAGAGGCGTAAATAAATGAAAGAAAATCGCACCACTCATAATGCCGACGCTCATCAGTGCACCAAGGCCATGCCAGCGGCTAAACAGCAAAATAGAGGCTATCAGTTCAGCCGTTCCGATTAAATACCCGCCATACACAGCAAACCAACCGAGGCCAGACCACGCACCTAAGGTGCCAAAAATATAGTTGGTTTCGTAAGAGCCGGAAAATTTAAAGACAAGCGATTGAATAAAAACAAACGCAATCAAGAGTGAGGGGAGATGCTGGCTAGCTTTAAACGTCATGGTGTGGCTCCTACTACTTAATTAAATTGGGCCAATTTTTATCGGCTTGTTGGATGTGCACCGCTTGGTTGGCATCCCATAATGTTTTGATCTTTTTGTCGTAATTGAGATAGAGCTTGTCGTCGACAATCGCCCATTGATTGGGATCTCCCGGAGCAAAATCGTTCTTTTCAGAGACGGCCCAAGCGCAGTAGCCGCCATATTGCGGCGCATATTGGTTAGGGTTATTCAGAAACAGTTCAAGGTTCTCTTTTGAAGAAAAATACCACTGAGCATTTTTATAAAGGGTCGAAAAATCGGAGGAGCCTTTTACTGGCTCTCCTTTGGTGAAGTAGGCGACGGTGTCATAGCCACTAAGCGCTTTATTGCTCAGAAAGCTGGTGTAAATTTCATCCTCAGCGAGGCTCACGCTGCTGACAAACAGCAGTAATAGTCCTAGTAAACGTTTCATTGTTGATTCCTCATAAATTGGCGACCCAAGGCGTGGTTTTGTCGATCTCATTACGCTGCTGGTGGAGTGATGTCTCACTGAGCTGTAAGCAAGGTGAACCTGAGATATAGGTCATATACTGCTGCTGTTGTGTGACGCGTAAATAGGTAAAGCTAACGGTGTGCGCATCTTGACGATGCATACAGGGTGCCCAATGTGGATGGGCGACATGGTGGTGGGCGTGAAACTTTAGGCGCTGTTGCACACTATCTTCCTCGGCGATTAAAGCTTGATAGAGCTGCGAGCGGTAGTGTTGCACCTGTTCTAAATCGACACTGGATGAAAATAGAGGCGATTGCGTCACCGCAATTTGGCTCTGTTCACCATTCCACGCCAGAGCCATTACATTGCCTTGTACATCAGTTAAATCAGGGTCGAAAGCAAGCAAAGTGAATGGTGCAAATTGCTGAAGGTTGAGCTGTGCAAACGCTTGGATAACCTTCTCAACACTGATTTGACTGGATAAATGCTTAAGCAATTGACCGCGGCTCACTAAGCGTTCGGCATCGGCTCCTTGGGGGATTTTACCTTGGTAATTATTGAGCAAGCACAAAGCCAAACCGCATTCATTAAGGCTGATCCAACTGCCTCCACCGGCAGGATCAATCGGCATCAACACTTCAACACCAGCTTGCGTGTATTGTTTAGGCGGCAACGCTAATGGGCGGTTTTTTTGTTCATCACGGTTAAAAAACAGATGATAGCCGTGTTTGTCGAGTAACCAAGAAACTGAGCACATGTTATTGCCCCCGAATGAAGGAGGCCGTGGCTGGCGCTAAGCCGAAAGCAGCATCGGTTTCTACATGCAGCAAATGAGCAACCACTTTAGCCATCGCAAAATGGTGCTGTGCATGCAAAGTGGCGAAGCTTAACTCTCGCTCCCATGTTGATGAGAGAGAGCACACTTGCGTTTCCTGCAATGAGGTTTCAACAAGTACCGTAACGGATTTTTGGAGTGAGGCCGAGCACTGCGTTAACCATTGAATTAAATACTCAATTTCGGCCAAGGCCGCAGCGCGGGACGTCTCAACGAGGTGGCCCCGGCGGCGTTGGTTGTAATCAATAGTGCTAGTTGAGTTAGCCAGCGCATGAAACAGATCCAACCAATGACGAAAATGTTGCCCCACTGAACTGGCGACAATTGGCGTGGCTAAGTGAGTGTAGTGCCTATCTTCTAACTGTTCGAGAAATAGGTGCGCTTGTTCCAGTGTTTCAATGCCGCCTTGGATCACGGGGGAATGATTAGGCTGCGATGCGCTTTGTTGTGAACTTGTGGTGATTGCAAACATATTTCTATCCCTATGATTGTTCTTATGGATAAGGTTAATCCGTGCTTGGGTAGTGTTCGGTTAAGGCTTTTTCTTTGCGCCAAGCGTTCAGCAGTTCAGCCATTTTGGGTGTTTGATGGCCTAACTTTCGCTGCTGCGCGCCAATGTCGAATAAGATTCGGTACTGCCTAAGTAAGGTTGAGAAGATCTCACGCAGCGGTGTTTCTCTATCCCAAATATGAGCGGCTTCACTGCTTGCGCCATTGATTTCCAAAATCGTGAACTGTTCTCCAGCCATCAATTGGTGAATATTGGCAAACTTGATATCGAGCCGCCCATAATGAAACCCGTCAACATTGTTAAAAATCTCATCCAGCTTGTTGGTGAGAGCGCGAGTAATGTAACGGTTACCATTGCGGAAAATCGATCCGCGACTATGGCTGCCCGCAAAGGCGAGTTGAAACTCCTGCCCTGCTGCAAGAACCCAATCGAGCTTCTCAAGGTGGCGAGGAAAATAGAGGTGAGGGAGTTGCCCTGCGCGTGGGCAGCGTTCAATTAACTGCTTTAAAGTGTGAATGCCATCCCCAGTGACAAACGGGGCGTATTTAAGCGTGATGGAAATAATGTTGCCTTGAGCCTCACCGGGATAGCGCACATAAAACACGCCAGCTTCAGCTTGATACGGCGCTTTTTGTTGCAGTAAAAAACGGGCGTTAATTGGGAATGATTGAATGTAGTCACTCAGTTGCTGTTCATTTTGCAGCAGTTTGACGCCTACGCCGCGGCAGCCTAAATCTGGTTTAGCGACAAGAGGGAAATCCAACGATGCTTGTTGCATTGCAGACAGAGCCTGTGCTGTTTGCTGCTGAGCGGTTTGATGGCTTTTCGTTCGGGTGATAAAGGGCGATATCCACTGCTGAGCGTATTCACCGGCTAGATTAAGAATGTCGTGTTTTGACTCTCCAACCATGCCGCTGAGCTTGATGCCGGGGTTTGCAATTAAGGGTAAGCCCCAGTTGCCATAACGCAGCCCTTGCAGCAGGCTTTGAATCACCACCGGAGTGTAGAAAAACCAACTGGGCAGAAATTCATAAGGAGAAATGCTGCGTTTGGTGTCTTGCTCTAAAAGCGGCATACCCGCGTTGATTTTGCCATGTGCAATACAAGGTATTTCTAATTTGGCGTTCATGACAATCCTTTAGAAAATGATTTGTTGAGAAGACGATTGGTGAGCATTAATAGCCCAACCGCGATAGGAATAATGATCCATTGATAAGGAGAGGACTGTTGCCAAACCTGACTCCCTAGGTAATAAAGCGTTGAAAAAACGATCAGTGTCCACAGCGCTGTGGCCGTCAGTACGGAGCACAGAAATAGCGCCAACGGAATAGAAAAAAAGCCGCTCAAAGTAAAACCCACCGTTCTTAGGCCGGGGACAAAGCGAATAATAAACAGATTTAAAAAAGTATGATGGTGCAGCTTGCGACGGACGGTTCGAAAATGTTTATTGGTCAGCGCTTTATAACGAAGCGGACGAACGCGTTGTGCCACTTGGCCTAAGTAATACAAACCGAGATCGCCACTAACAATGCCGACAAAAATAGCCAACAACGCCAAGCCGGGGGGCATGAGATTTTGCAAAGCCAGTGTGGCGGCGGTGACAATAGCGACATCCTCTAACAAATAGGAAAGCAAAATTACGCCGATGAATAGTAAAGTCAGTGAATGACTTTCGGCTGTTAGAAAGGTTTGAATGTCGATAGCAAGCCCCACACTTCCTCCTTAGCAAATTATGATCAAGTATAGAATAAGGCGCTGATTGCGCTTTTATTCTCATTACGAGGACAAAGAC
>NZ_NDIO01000091.1:0-12393 GCF_002241085.1 Vibrio sp. V03_P4A6T147 | reverse complement strand
GCATTTATTTTAGTATTAGATTCATTTGGTATCGGCGAAACCGCTGATGCACCACAATTTGGTGATGTTGGCGCTGACACTTTGGGCCACATCTCAGACCAATGTGCTAAAGGCGAAGCGAATAACGCGGATCGCCAGGGCCCATTGACGCTGCCAAACTTATCGAAACTGGGGCTTGCCATGGCGCATAAAGAGTCAACGGGGCGTTTTGCTCCGGGGCTTGATGCCAACGCTGATATTATCGGTGCGTACGGCCACGCCGCTGAGCTTTCATCAGGTAAAGATACTCCTTCGGGTCACTGGGAAATTGCTGGTGTTCCTGTGCTGTTTGAATGGGGTTATTTCAGCGATAAGCAAAATAGTTTCCCGAAAGAGCTGACAGATCGCATTATTGAACGCGCAGGTTTGGATGGTTTTCTTGGTAACTGCCATGCATCAGGCACTCAGGTTTTAGATGATTTGGGTGAAGAGCACATGAAAACGGGTAAACCGATTTTCTATACCTCAGCTGACTCAGTGTTCCAAATAGCTTGTCACGAAGAGACGTTTGGTCTTGATCGTTTGTTAGAACTTTGCCAGATCGCACGTGAAGAATTGGCGGATTACAACATTGGCCGCGTGATTGCGCGCCCGTTCATTGGCCCGAAAGCGGGAGAATTTGCTCGTACTGGCAACCGTCGTGATTTATCCGTTGAGCCGCCAGCGGCGACCGTGCTGCAAAAGTTGGTTGATGAGAAGCAAGGTAACGTGGTTTCTATTGGTAAAATTGCCGATATTTACGCCTACTGCGGCATCACTCATAAAGTTAAAGCGACAGGCATCCCAGCTTTATTTGATGCAACACTAGAACAAATCAAACAAGCGAAAGATAACACTATCGTCTTCACTAACTTCGTTGATTTTGATTCTGCTTATGGTCATCGCCGTGATGTAGCGGGCTACGCTGCGGCACTGGAGTACTTTGACAAGCGTCTGCCACAAGTGCTTGAGTTAATGGAAGAGGACGATGTGCTTATTCTTACGGCGGATCATGGTTGCGATCCAACTTGGCCGGGCACGGATCATACGCGTGAGCACATTCCAGTGTTAGTTTATGGTCACAAAGTGGCACCCGGTTCGTTGGGCCGTCGCGAGACGTTTGCTGATATTGGCCAGTCACTGGCGCACTATTTCGGTACGTCTGCGATGGATTACGGCACCAATTTCTTACAGTAAGCGTAGCGATTCATTTTTTGAGGATGAATAGAGAGATCACTCTCTATTCTTTGGTCAATTTAGATAAAGGATACTTTTAATGGCAACTCCACATATTAATGCTGAAATGGGCGCATTTGCAGACGTCGTTTTAATGCCGGGTGACCCGCTTCGTGCCAAATACATCGCAGAAACTTTCCTGGATGATGTGGTACAAGTGTGTGATGTGCGTAACATGTTTGGTTATACCGGCACGTACAAAGGTCGTAAAATTTCGGTAATGGGCCATGGCATGGGGATCCCTTCATGCTCAATTTACGTGACGGAACTTATCAAAGATTTTGGCGTAAAAAAAGTGATCCGTGTCGGAAGCTGTGGTGCGGTCAGCGACGATATCAAAGTGCGTGATGTTGTTATTGGTATGGGGGCTTGTACCGATTCCAAAGTTAACCGCATCCGTTTTAAAGACCATGATTTTGCTGCGATTGCCGATTACAAAATGGTTAAAGCCGCAGAAGAGGCGGCTACGGCGCGTGGTATTAACGTGAAAGTGGGTAACTTGTTCTCTGCAGAGCTTTTCTACACGCCAGATCCAGAGATGTTCGATGTTATGGATAAATACGGCATTGTTGGTGTAGAAATGGAAGCGGCAGGAATCTACGGCGTAGCGGCGGAATATGGCGCAAAAGCACTGACGATTTGCACTGTCTCTGATCACATCAAAACTGGCGAGCAAACGACGTCAGAAGAGCGTCAAAACACTTTCAATGAAATGATTGAAATTGCGTTAGATTCAGTATTGATTGGCGACGCTCAATAATATTCTTTTATAAAAAACCTCAGTGTCGCAACTGAGGTTTTTTTTATTTACAAAGCCTGCTAAGTCATATCATCCACATTCTGTAGCAGCAGGTTCTCTCCACCACTCTTTGGCTTTCGGCGCAGCAGTAGCAGTGTGAGCAATACACCGCTGACAAAGCTGGTTAGCAGCATGAGATACATGTAGCGATCACTTTTACGATAGTGGTGATCTGAAATTGCGGTGACGCGGCCAGTTTCAAAAGTAATGCGGATAAAACCAATGATACTGCTTTCATGATAGACAGGCTCAACCAGTTGCTGACGGCCAATGCTGGCCGTGCGCAGTGGTGTATCCAATCCTAATACTTCGCGTACGCTTAACGCGTTATCGCTGGCGGCTAATTTGACCCCTTCGGAATCATAAATGGTGGCATCAAACACCAGTTTGTCTTGAGCTAACTGGTTGGTCAGGGCTAGTAGGCGCTCTTGATCTTGCTCTGATATCATGCTGCCCGCAGATAATGATGCCTGTGAAATCAAAACCTTAGTTAATGTTTCTAGTTGGTTGGCCTGAATTCGTTCGTTACCTTTACTGATCACAACGCTGTTTTTTACGGTAAAGAAGAACATGCCTGCTAATAAAATGACGGTAAGCACACGAATTGCGACGCGAAATGAAAATAAAGAGCCGTCCATAACCCACCTGATTGGATAAATAAAAACTTTACTCATATTGAGACTTGCGTTTTTAAATTGCAATAGGGTAACGTCAGGGGCATACACCCATTTATTGATACTCGAGCATTGAATCGAGTTGATCCCTTTTTGCTTGTGGTGCGTTTAAGCAGGCTGAAGGAAAAGGATTGATTAAGGAATGATAAACATGGATGCCCTCAAAACATTGCCGATCAAAAGGCACACAACGCTGCTCAACCGCTTGCCTGAAACTCGTTTCTCTTCACAATTTGACAAAGCAAAAGCAAGTTGGATTGTTTTTGCACCTTATCTCTCCACTCAACACTTTGATGATATTGACTTTTTTACCGGTTACTACAACGCTGTCCTCGATATGTGGAAAGTGGGGCATTATGAAGTGGCGCTGATGTCAGGTGAGCTGACGACAGAGCACGAGAAAATTTTACAAGGGCTCGAAATTGATTATGCCCGTTTGTGTGAAGTACCAGACCTTTCTAAACCGGGTTTGATTGTGATGGATATGGACTCCACGGCGATTCAAATTGAATGCATTGATGAGATAGCTAAGTTAGCGGGTGTCGGAGAGGAGGTAGCCGAAGTCACTGAGCGAGCGATGCAAGGTGAATTGGATTTTGAGCAAAGCTTGCGTCAGCGGGTTGGAAAGCTTGCTGGTGCCGATGAGTCGATTCTTGAAGCGGTTCGCTCTACATTACCCATGATGCCCGATTTACGTGAACTGTTGGCGACACTGCATGCATTGGGGTGGAAAACGGCGATTGCATCCGGTGGCTTTACCTATTTTTCAGATTATTTAAAAAGCGAACTGCAACTTGATCATGCGCAATCCAATACGTTGGAAATTGTTGATGGCAAGCTTACTGGTCAAGTGCTAGGTGATGTTGTTTCGGCACAAACCAAAGCCGATATTTTGGTTGAGTTAGCACAACGTTATGAGATTGAATTGCACAATACTGTCGCGGTTGGCGATGGGGCGAATGATTTAGTTATGATGGCTGCTGCGGGGTTAGGAGTTGCTTATCATGCTAAACCTAAAGTTGAAGAAAAAGCACAAGCGGCGGTCCGTTTTGCAGGCCTTGGTGGCGTGCTCTGTATTCTCTCTGCCTCATTGGTGAAGCAGCAAAAACTCAGTTGGAAAGTGAAACCTTAAGTAAAGCTCAACCGCAAGAGATAAGAGAGTGATCGATGCCCACTCTCTCTTCTACAAAAGTCAGTTGCTTTTACAAAGTTAGCTCTAAGCGAATCAATACTTCTTCTGTAATATCGATCACCTCTCCATAACCAATGATTGAGGTGATCTCTTTTTCTAGCGTACGAGCGTGATGAAGACTAATTTGTGCCAACTCATTGAGATCACTGCGCAGCAGCGTAGTGATTGGGTCAAAGACGGGTGCACTGCAAATCCTCAAGATGTAAATTTCACCCATGTGCTGCGCTTTTTGAATGAAATCAATACGCTCTTTAGTGTTTTCAAAATCACTTAATAATTTCGATTGGATTGATTGAATACGCGTGCCAAATTTGATTGCCGCAATATAAACGTCGTGATATTGCGGTATCGCTCCTTCAATGCGCCGCATCGGTTTAGCCAGTAGAGTATTGGTGTGACCTTTGAATATTGGCTCTAACGTGATGCGATTTTCTTGGCCTAATTTAGCCAGTAACACAAGATGAGGCGGCAAGGGATAATTCACGCCAATCACTTTAGGGCGTAAATTTGCACCGTGTTTATCAACGAAAATTGGCGAACTTATCATCTTATCAAGCAAAATGTTGTGCAACCCTTCCAGCAAGTTATGACTTGGTAGCACTTCTTCTTTCTGTAACAACTTATCTTGATTGTTTTCAATAATGCTATTGAAAAAAGCGATTGTTTTGATGGTATGTATATTTTCTTCTATCACCAATTGTAGACGCCGACCTTCGGGCCCAATACGAATGACATTATAGGGAAGGCTATGCAGTGGCAGCTTTTTGTCGTAAAGCTGTAATTCGTGGTAATTGATGGTGACGTTATCGCCTGCTTTCACGGGTAGTGGTGTATCCACAATAATACTTAAACCACGTTTGGATAAATCAACCGTATGGCCAGTCGCATTTACCCCAGATCCTGAAGTGATGGTCAGCGGTGTCTTGAATTGGTAACGAGGCTCTTTTCTACGCGAGCGAGCATCAAAATAAATGCCTGTAGGTTGGCCAATGATCTGCCTTGGATGACGAAATTTATTGAGTTCGCTATTGGGTAAATTGGGTTTGTCAGTCAATAGGTAATCTTTTGCCGAATCCTCATCGCCAATTTCTTGTAAAACGCCACAGTGCGTTAAGTGGCTTGAGCGATCTGACAATTCATGGGCATGAACCGCAAGTTCTTGACGCTCTTCATCCGAGAGTTCAAAGACAAATAAGCGAAACGCTTTCCAACTTTGTCTACGAGCGCCAACATGCCAAAACATTTTTCTTTGTTCACGGTTAGCCTCGGGCATCATCATTGAAAAAAAGAGCGTTTTTTCCTGATGTTCATGCTTGAAAGCATAAAGCACATTATTGCTACCCCGCATCCCCGGCTTGGTTAACTGTTCCATCCGCTCTTTATTGAATAACGAACCGAGTGCTTGTTGATTACGCTCGTCGTGCCAGTATTGCCAGATCGGTTGGTTATTTTCAGTCAGCAGCACCAACTTCAATTCACTGCCACTAAAAAACACTGGTAAGTTACAGGTGTGTTTTAAATAGGTGTGCTCGTAACCACGGGTTCGAGCTCGGATGAGTTTATCTTGGTTATCGTGGCGCGCTTTTTGAGTGTTATTTTGCAGCGATTCAGTAATCACTTTTTCGATGATGTTAGTGTCGGAAAGTTTTAGCGTACGCAGAAATTTCACGGCATCGTTATCGTAAGACTCATCAATACCTAAAATACGATATTCAATGGCGTGGTGCAGTCCAACCACTTCTGACGTTTTGTTGAGTTCGGAAAAATAGACTTTGATCACCTCACCGAGCTTGTAGTTAAAAGCGGCGGGAACTTTAAATTTTGCACCCGAAACGGATAGATCAACACTGAGGCCATTGACCAGCTGTTTACTAGGTAGGTGAATCTCAACTTGTGAGGTGACTTTTAAGCGATTTTCTTGACGCTTGAGATCATAACCAAGCTTAATTGGCTCAGCCTCAAAAAACGTACTGCCACCACCGTCTTTTTGTGGGTTTTGGGCACCACGTTGTTGCATCACACGGAAGTTGTTTGGTGTATTGTTTAATGCTTCCCATACACCTTCCGTGTACGCACCAAATTTTTTGACCCCTTTGTGATAGGCGTTAAAGGCCACATCGTCGAACCAATGTTTGCGGCCATCTAATTCATATTCTCGGCATTCCCCTTGTACCCGACCTCGCAAGTCAATACTTTTAACACAAGGAGCCATAATGCGATTGAGCTCCATTTTGACCAGTAATTTTGCCGACGGTGATTCATCTTCTGTCATTTGTGAAAGAAGGTATTCAAAATCAGGTAAACGGTAAGCTGGGATCAAACGCTCTGCGATTGATAGAATTTCAGATTGCTGCATACTTTTCTGTTAGAGTGTCCGTCTCAAAGATTAATCGGCATCGTTATCATAATCTTTAGTTATCTGTTGCGAAGGTTCAACCTTTATTTAAACGTAAATCAACTTATATCACTTCATGATTACTTAACAGTTTAATCTTTAAGCTTGAAAAGTATAGGTTACCAACAAGAAACAGGAATTGTTGAGGAAGCATGGCAAAAGCAAAACGCGCCTATGTATGTAATGATTGCGGCGCAGATTTTCCGCGTTGGCAAGGTCAATGTAGTGCTTGTGGTGCATGGAATACTATCACCGAAGTACGCTTGGCAGCATCGCCGCAGGTTGCACGTAATGAGCGACTAGGTGGTTACGCTGGGGCGGTAACGGAATCACAAGTCCAAGTACTGTCGGATATTAATCTGCAGGAAGTCCCACGGTTTTCTAGCGGCTTTAAAGAGTTGGACCGTGTATTGGGTGGTGGTGTCGTACCCGGCGCGGCGATTTTAATCGGTGGTAACCCTGGCGCTGGGAAATCGACTTTATTGCTGCAAACCATGTGTCAGCTCGCGGCGTCAATGCCTGCTTTGTATGTCACGGGTGAAGAATCGCTTCAGCAAGTCGCGATGCGAGCCTCACGTCTTGGTTTACCTAAAGATAAGCTTAAAATGCTGTCGGAAACCAATGTAGATCGCATTTGCCAAATCGCTGAAAAAGAGCAGCCTCGCATCATGGTCATAGACTCAATTCAAGTGATGCATGTGGCCGACGTCCAATCCTCTCCCGGTACGGTGGCACAAGTGCGCGAGTCTGCGACAACGCTCACACGCTACGCTAAGCAAAACAACGTTGCCGTATTTTTAGTCGGACACGTTACTAAAGACGGTTCTTTGGCTGGCCCAAAAGTGCTAGAGCATATTATTGACTGCTCGGTATTGCTCGACGGAGGGACTGATAGTCGTTTTCGTACATTACGCAGTCACAAGAACCGATTTGGTGCGGTCAATGAACTCGGCGTTTTTGCCATGACGGGACAGGGCTTGCGTGAAGTGAGTAATCCTTCTGCCATTTTCCTTTCGCGAGGTGAAGAAGATACTTCGGGTAGTTCGGTGATGGTTGTATGGGAAGGAACGCGTCCACTGCTAGTGGAGATCCAAGCACTGGTTGACTATTCACAATTAGCGAACCCAAGGCGAGTCGCCGTTGGGCTTGAGCAAAATCGCTTATCTTTATTGTTGGCAGTGCTTCACAAGCACGGTGGCTTACAAATGTCCGATCAAGATGTGTTTGTTAATGTGGTTGGTGGCGTTAAAGTGACGGAAACAAGCGCCGACTTAGCACTTCTCATGGCACTGCTTTCAAGCTTCAGAGATAAACCACTTGCTAAAGATGTTGTCGTGTTTGGCGAAGTCGGTTTGGCCGGAGAAATTCGCCCAGTACCTAGTGGTCAAGAGCGATTAAATGAAGCATTTAAACATGGTTTTAAGAAAGCAATTATTCCGATGGCGAATATGCCTAAAGGTGGAATACCGGGCATGCAATTGCACGGTGTGAAGAAATTATCTGAAGCAATTGAAGCATTTGATGAGTTATAAATCTTAATTAAACTCGCCTCTTTTACGGTTATGACCTATATTTCACCGACAGTTCGTAACCGTACTATATTTTTTTTCAAGCAAGCGTATGCAAGGGTATCAGTCTTGACAGATTGTGATATACTCTGCGCGCACTTTATACCTTATTAACAGAGTAAGACAATGGCAGATTTATCAAAATACAGAAACATTGGTATTTTCGCGCACGTTGATGCCGGTAAAACCACTACCACTGAGCGTATTCTTAAGCTTACTGGTAAAATCCACCGTACAGGTGAAGTACACGATGGCGCTTCTACCATGGATTTCATGGATCAAGAAGCTGAACGCGGTATCACAATTCAATCAGCAGCGACGACTTGTTTCTGGAAAGATCACCGTTTTAACGTTATCGATACTCCTGGGCACGTTGACTTCACAGTTGAAGTTTACCGTTCTCTGAAAGTTCTTGATGGCGGTGTTGGTGTATTCTGTGGTTCTGGCGGTGTTGAACCTCAGTCAGAAACTAACTGGCGTTACGCGAACGATTCAGAAGTAGCTCGTCTGATCTTCGTAAACAAACTAGACCGTATGGGTGCAGACTTCTTCCGCGTTGTAGGACAAGTGAAGAAAGTTCTTGGCGCAAACCCACTTGTTATGACTCTTCCAATTGGTCGTGAAGACGAATTCGTTGGCGTTGTTGACGTATTAAACCGTCAAGCTTACGTTTGGGATGATTCAGGTCAGCCAGAAAACTACGAAATCAAAGAAATTCCAGCAGACATGGTAGAGCAAGTTGAAGAATACCGTGAAATGCTAATTGAAACTGCAGTAGAGCAAGACGACGAGCTAATGATGGCTTATATGGAAGGCGAAGAGCCAACTATTGAGCAACTAAAAGCTTGTATCCGTAAGGGTACTCGTGAATTAGCGTTCTTCCCTACATTCTGTGGTTCAGCATTCAAAAACAAAGGCATGCAACTTCTACTAGATGCCGTTGTTGATTATCTTCCAGCTCCAGCTGAAGTTGTACCTCAAGATCTGACTGATCCTGAAACAGGTGAGCCTACTGGTAAAGTTGCAACAGTTTCTGTTGACGAACCATTCCGTGCACTTGCGTTCAAGATCATGGATGACCGTTTTGGTGCCCTAACGTTTATCCGTATTTATTCTGGTAAACTGAAGAAAGGTGACACCATTCTTAACAGTGCTACTGGTAAGACTGAGCGTATTGGCCGTATGGTTGAGATGCACGCGAACGATCGTAACGAACTTGATTCCGCTCAAGCGGGTGATATCATCGCTATCGTTGGTATGAAAAACGTGAAAACTGGTCACACTCTATGTGATCCTAAACACGAATGTACTCTTGAGCCAATGATTTTCCCAACGCCTGTAATCTCTATCGCTGTTGCTCCTAAAGACAAAGGCGGTTCTGAGAAGCTAGGTATTGCGCTAGGTAAAATGGTTTCAGAAGATCCATCATTCCAAGTTGAGTCTGATGAAGAAACTGGCGAAACCATCCTAAAAGGTATGGGTGAACTTCACCTAGATATCAAAGTTGATATCCTTAAGCGTACACACGGCATTGATCTTATCGTTGGTGCTCCTCAAGTTGCTTACCGTGAAACTATCACTAAAGCAATTGAAGACAGCTATACGCATAAGAAACAGTCTGGTGGTTCTGGTCAGTTCGGTAAGATCGACTACCGTATCAAACCAGGTGAGCCAAATTCAGGTTTCACGTTCAAATCAGTAGTTGTTGGTGGTAACGTACCTAAAGAATTCTGGCCTGCGGTAGAGAAAGGCTTTAAGTCTATGATGGACCAAGGTGTTCTTGCTGGGTTCCCTGTACTAGACGTTGAAGTTGAACTGTTCGACGGTGGCTTCCACGCAGTTGACTCATCTGCAATCGCATTTGAAATCGCAGCGAAAGGTGCATTCCGTCAATCTATGCCTAAAGCTGGCGCTCAACTTCTAGAGCCAATTATGCACGTTGACGTGTTTACTCCAGAAGATCACGTTGGTGATGTTATCGGTGACCTTAACCGTCGTCGTGGCATGATTAAAGATCAAGAAGCTGGCGTAACAGGTGTACGTATTAAAGCGAACGTTCCTCTATCTGAAATGTTTGGTTATATCGGTCACCTACGTACAATGACATCTGGTCGTGGTCAGTTCTCTATGGAGTTCTCACACTACGCTGCATGTCCTGCAAACGTTGCAGAGCAAGTTATTGCTGACGTTAAAGCACGTAAAGAAGCAGATAAGAAGTAATTCTTAAAAGCTAAGCTGAACGTAAAAAGCCCCACCAGTGAAAGCTGGTGGGGCTTTTTTATGTAACAACGAAATAGAAAAGGGCATAAAAACCGATAAAAGCAGAACCGATAAAAGCAGAAACTGCCGGGCGAAGGTAGTTTATGCTACTCAATTCATATCGTTTAGTTAGCCCTTAAGGTTGATATAGATTTCTTCAACTTTAATACGTGCCCATTCAGTTTTACGTAAAAACTTCAAGCTTGATTTAATACTCGGATCCTTTTTAAAGCAGTTAATATTGACCATGTAGCTGAGCTCTTCCCAGCCATAGTATTCAACGAGAGCCGTGAGTAGTTTTTCTAAAGTGACCCCATGCAGCGGGTTATTATCTTGTGTCATGATTCAATTATTCAATAGCGTTATTTAAGCTAAGTATAGCAGGCACAGGAGTTAAATTAGGACAAAATATTAGGCAATATAGGAGGTTGTTAGTGTGAAAACTTGGTGTATTGGCAGGTTAGAGGCTAAGTCCAACCTGCTCAATTAGAATGGATTACTCTTCCCAAACAACCAGTTGTCCTTTTGGCCAATTGTGCCCCATTTCATGATATTTCTGTTCTAATACATGCCGCTTGATTTTTAAGGTAGGAGTGAGGACACCATTTTCGATTGACCATGGCTCCTTTATCATTAGCACGCCTTTGATTTGCTCATGCGATTCCAATTCCTCATTCATCCGCTTAATGACTTTTTGAGTAGTACGCTCATAACGAACGCGATCAAAATGAGGGAAATTATGTGGAACAACTAGCAAAATAGGGGCGGGAAGCCCTAAGCCAATCAGACACATCATCTCGACTCGAGTGTATTCGAACAGTTTATTTTCGATAGGTACGGGAGCCACAAACTTGCCTTTGGCTGTTTTAAAGGTGTCCTTTTTGCGCCCTTGAATGGTGAGATAACCTTCAGCATCAATAAAACCGATATCGCCAGTATGTAGCCATCCTTCTTTATCAAATGACTCTTGAGTTGCAATGTCATTTTTATAATAGCCAGAAAATAGTCCTTGGCCACGCACCATAATCTCATGATCATTATTAGCGATTTTAAGTTCGATTCCTGGGCCTGCTCGTCCAACCGACCCCAATTTGTCGGCTCTAAACGGGTAGTTCAGGGTGCTATAAGCAAAAGATTCTGTCATGCCCCAAGCTTCGGTAATGTTCAGCCCAATTTGGTGATACCACTCTAATAACGCCGGTGATACGGGAGCCGAGCCACAACCAAGCACACGTGCTTGATCAAGCCCTAAGCCATCAGCAAGTTTCTTCTTAATCAGCGTGCTTACAAAAGGGATCTTTAGCAGAAAATTGAGCTTTTTCTGCGGTAATTTGTCTTGAATGCGTTGCTGAAATAGAGTCCATAACCTTGGTACTGAGATAAAGAGCGTCGGGCGCTGCATTTTGACATCTTCAATAAAGGTGTCTAATGATTCAGGGAAGGCCGTTTGTACCCCACCCATGATGGAAGAGCCAAAAATATAAACACGTTCAGTAATATGAGCCAAAGGGAGGTAGGAAAATAAACGGTCGTTTTCTTGAATGCCAATGTGGTTTATAAGCTGTTGAGCTGACCAGCTAAATGCACCGTAGGTCAGCATAGCCCCTTTCGGCAAGCCCGACGTACCCGATGTATAGACTAAAGACATCAACTTATTGTCATGATGTACAGGGCGTTCTGTGCTTGGCGGATAGTGCTCAATCAATTTTGTAAACAGGTGATCGCAAGTGGGAGCAGAATCATAGGGTAGCGCAATACTGATGATATCTGGCAAATGGCTCAATACTTGTTGGGTAGCTTGGCCGTTATCGAGTTTACCCACAATGACTATTTTTGTTTCGCTATGGGTGAGGCAGTATTCGATGGTATCGGCGCCAGCCGTTGGAAAAATGGGAACACTGACAAAGTCGCCGAGCATCATTGCGAGATCACACACAAACCATTCAGCGCAGTTTTTGGAAATGAGTGCAATTTTATCTTGGGGTTTTGCCCCTAGCGCTTGTAGCGCCGAGGCGAGCCTGAGTGCTTTATTGGCGACTTCAGCATAGGTGTATTCAACAAATTTTCGGTTAATAATTTGTCTTAAATAAACTTGGTTGGGGCGTTCCGCTGCCCATTTCAAGATCATTTCATTCGGTGGTGGGAGAGCACAAGTTGCTTTGCTTAACTCGTTAGGCTGAATCATTCTCTAACTCCATGTTATTGGCAAAAATATTATTATTCTTATGTTAATGTTTTGTTAACTTTAGCAT
>NZ_NDIO01000110.1:0-12420 GCF_002241085.1 Vibrio sp. V03_P4A6T147 | reverse complement strand
TATTTAACTCGCTTCACTTTTTCACCCGATGGGCGTTACTGACCATTCGAGCCGATGCTTGCTGCATTGACCACAGTATTAATCAGGCGCCGTTTTCTAGAGCCAAGCGCGAAAAGTAATCCGCCACTTATGTTGTGATTTCGTTATACTTCTGTTCGGCTTACTCCATCATTTGCTCCCCTTATAGGAGTTCAACGTTAGATTCTCGCGTTCTAGGCTTTTGGTCTCTCATACTTTAGCGAGAATTGGCATAAGGATTTTCGATGTATAAAAAATTTGAAAGCTTTACCCAAGCCTTTCCCAAAGAGGAACCCAAACAGCCTCCTGCGACCTTATGGGCCTTTTGTCGTTACTACACGCGCGGCTTTGAAAAACCACTCATTTTAATGGCGTTAATCAGCACGTTAATTGCCGTTGTTGAAGTATCACTGTTCGGTTTTATGGGCCAACTGGTGGATTGGCTCTCATCCAGTAACCCAGAGACTTTCCTAACTGAGAACCGAGACACCTTGATCGGTTTATCTATTTTGGTACTCGTGATCATGCCACTTTTGATTGGCATCTATTCACTGTTGATCCACCAAACTATGCTCGGCAATTATCCCATGTCGATCCGTTGGTTAGCGCACCGTTATCTGCTCAAGCAAAGCCTCTCTTTTTACCAAGATGACTTTGCGGGAAGAATTGCCACTAAAGTGATGCAAACGGCGTTATCCATCCGCGAAACAGTGATGAAGACCTTGGATGTGTTTGTCTATGTGTCAGTCTATTTCACTGCGATTGTGGTGATGTTGGCGCAAGCAGACTGGCGTTTAATGGTGCCGATGCTCGTCTGGCTCGCGGCCTACATTTGCATTCAACTTCACTTTGTACCACAGCTTAAAAAAGTGGCATCAGAACAAGCCGATGCTCGCTCAACCATGACGGGGCGCATTGTCGATAGCTACACCAATATTGCCACGGTCAAATTGTTCTCACACACCCGCCGAGAAACCGACTATGCCGAACAAGGCATGGAGAACTTTTTAGACACGGTTCACCGCCAAATGCGTTTAGTGACTGGTTTTAACCTGTGCGTTGAACTCGCCAACTATATTTTGGTGTTCGTGATTGCGGCAACTTCGATTTATCTATGGATGCAGAGTGCCATCAGTATTGGTGCAATCGCGATTGCGATCAGCCTTTCATTGCGCATTAATGGCATGTCGAAATGGATCATGTGGGAAGTTGGCGCACTCTTTGAAAACATGGGCACAGTCGTGGATGGCATGAAAACCCTCTCGAAACCGATCACCATTGAAGATAAACCCAACGCAAAACCGTTGCAGGTTGCACAAGGTGGCATCGAATTTGATGACGTGAGTTTCCACTATGGCGAGAATAAAGGCGTTATTAACCATTTAAACCTGACCATTAAACCGGGTGAAAAAGTGGGTTTAGTAGGGCGTTCTGGCGCTGGAAAATCGACTTTAGTCAATTTACTGCTTCGTTTTCATGATGTTGAAGGTGGGCAAATTCGTATCGATGGGCAAGCGATCAATGAGGTCACCCAAGATTCGTTGCGCAGCAAAATTGGTATGGTGACGCAAGATACTTCACTGCTGCATCGCTCGATCCGCGATAACATTTTGTATGGCAACCCTGATGCAAGTGAAGAACAACTGCTGCAAGCCACCCGACAGGCACACGCGCATGAGTTTATCGAAACACTCACCGACCCATTTGGTAACCTAGGCTATGATGCGCAAGTGGGCGAGCGCGGCGTAAAACTGTCTGGCGGCCAGCGCCAGCGAATTGCTATTTCCCGCGTGCTGTTAAAGGATGCGCCACTGTTGGTACTCGACGAAGCCACATCCGCACTCGACTCCGAAGTGGAAGCGGCAATTCAAGAGAGCTTAAATGAGCTGATGCAAGGCAAAACCGTGATTGCCATTGCTCACCGTTTATCAACCATTGCCGCAATGGACAGGTTGATTGTACTCGATAAAGGTAACGTCGTTGAGCAAGGCACACACCAAGAGTTGATCGCTCAAAACGGCATTTATGCACACCTATGGGCGCACCAAACGGGTGGCTTTATCGGTTGCGACGACGTTGAGATTGCTTAATGGTTTATCAACGGAGTTTGCGCTCCGTTGAAGCTTCCACAATTGACTCTTTTTCCTTAGAATTCGCCCATTCCCTTTATTTAACTAGATTTGGATTATGAACAAGAGCTTACTCACTAATATCATTGCGCTAGCGCTCCTTGCAGCGGGCTATCAACTGGATAACACTATTGCGCTGTATGCGGGCTTATTTGCCTTCTCTGGCGCAATCACCAACTGGCTTGCGATTCACATGCTGTTTGAAAAAGTGCCAGGACTATATGGCTCGGGTGTGATACCTGCTCGCTTTGAAGAGTTCAAAACCGCAATCAAGAGCCTGATGATGGAGCAATTTTTCACCCAGTCCAATATTGACCGCTTCCTCAGTAAAGAGATGACGGGCAGTAAAACGTTGGATCTTGAGCCTGTGATTGCCAAAGTTGACTTCAACCCAACCTTTGATTCTTTGGTCGAAGTGATTGCAAACTCTCCATTTGGCGGCATGCTGGCGATGTTTGGTGGAACCGACGCGCTACAACCACTCAAGCAACCGTTTGTCGAAAAAATGCAGCAATCTATGATTGATATCAGCCAAAGCGATAGCGTTAAACAAGCGCTCAAAGAGCAGTTAGAAGCTCCTGAGATGATTGAAGAGATCACCGCTAACATCGAAAACATCATCGATCAACGTCTCAATGAACTCACGCCTAAATTGGTGAAAGAGATGGTACAGAAGATGATTAAACAGCACCTTGGCTGGTTGGTTGTTTGGGGTGGAGTATTCGGTGGTTTGATTGGTGTGGCTTCCTCCTTCTTTGCCTGATTGCCGTTACTTATGTGATTGAATGTGATTACAAAAAAGCCAGCACGTTTAAATGTGCTGGCTTTTTTATGATGACTCGTGACCCGTTAACAGAGATGAAGGCGCGTTAATAACGGTTTTAATTTAGGATGATCTAAGGGATACACTTTGGGTATCACAAGGTAAATCATGCTGACAAACAGCAAGGAGCCGTATAAATCAACCGGACGATGCATCCCTAACCATAAGCGGCTAAAGGAGACCCCACAGGCCCAAAGCAGTAGACCCGCCGCAAAAATATAGCGCTTTTGTTCAATAAACAGGCCACCAAAGAAAGCCAGACAAATAGCAGCGAAGATCGTATGGCCAGAAGGAAATGAATAGTCCTTTTCACCCTGCCAATGACGTAAACGCCAGTCACTGACTTGGGTTGCGATGTCGGTCATCACACTTTCTTTTTGTAATTCACTCAATTTATAAAAATGCGCAGGGTTTGGGATAAGTAACTCATACGTCATTAATTCGGTGTATGGACGAGGGCTCTCTGTCAGATGTTTTAAACCCGTTTTGGCAGCCATACCAATCACCAATAACAAGCCAATTTGAATAATGCGGTTAAGCAGTTCAATGCGGGAAGTCGCTGTCCGTGTTGCCAAAAAAGCCAACAAAGCAAAGGTAAAGCCAAAACCTTGCCAACCAGCCGAATCGGTTAAATAGGTAAAAAATGCACCGACGCCCTCGCTCACTGGCGTGGTCAAATCAATCGAAGACCCAACCAATGAGATGGGAACTAACAGCAACGAGAACAAGGCTAAGAGTACTAAGCCCGATTTTTTCATTTGGATTTGCTTTTTCACGCTCAATAGACACCGCTGGATTATTGAAGATCAGCATAATAACGGACGACACGCAAAGAACGTATCAAGCAATTGTCAATTTGAGGGAAAATAATCGCCCCGATCTCACCCTTTTTACTTATTTTCCTGACACAAAGAATTCATACATAACGTGTAGGAAAGGCAAACCAGACCATGTCCTGCCTAACCGAAACAACGTCTTCTTTCGTGCAAGATAGGAGACTCCAAGACCGTGAATGGATGATGGCAACAGCGTTGACCGACAGCAAGAATGTTAAAAAGGGAGCCGCAGCTCCCTTCAGAGGAAATGATCAGGGCTTATGCGCCAATCACCCCGCCGTCTTCACGAGTGATCATCATAATGGTCGAACGCGGCTTGGTGGTTCCGCCGTATGGGAAATGCGATGGCGCTTCATCTTCCCCAGGGTGTTGAACGCCAACAAACATGGTTTTTTGATCCGGTGAAAAAGTTAACCCTGTTATTTCACAAGCAATCGGCCCAGTTAGGAAACGTTTTACTTCACCAGTAATTGGATCCCCGCACAACATTTGGTTGTTGCCTTGCCCGGCAAAATCCCCTTTGTTGGAATAGTTGCCATCGGTTTGAATCCACAAGCGACCCGCTTTGTCAAAGCCGATACCATCTGGGCTGTTGAACATGTTGTCTGCTGAGATATTGTCGCTGCCCGCATAGAGATCGCCTTTATGTACCGTTGGGTTGCCCGCAATCAAGTACAGATCCCATGCAAACACAGTGCTAGTGTGATCCTCATTGGCTGGCATCCAGCGCAGAATCTGGCCATAGTTATTCTTAGCGCGAGGGTTAGGACCACCAACAGGCTGCCCCTCTTTACCTCGGTTTTTATTGTTGGTCAGTGTACAGAACACGTGCTTATTATCAGGGTGAATCGCAACCCATTCAGGACGATCCATTGTCGTAGCACCCACTTGAGTCGCTGCGCGGCGAGCAAAAATCATCACTTCTGCTTGGTCCTTAAAGCCATTTTCTGGCGTTAAACCATTTTTACCAAAGGTCAGTTCAAGCCATTTTCCCGAGCCTTTCAGTTCTTTCTCATTCATATCAAACTTAGCGACAAAGAGGGTTCCTTCTTCTAATAAATTGCGATTCGCCGCATCGTTACCAACTTGGTAGCGATTTTTTGAAACGAATTTGTATAGATGTTCACCGCGTTCATCATCCCCCAGATAGACCACAGCATGGCCGTCTTTGTTGAGAGTAAGCGCCGCATTTTCATGTTTGAAACGGCCTAACGCCGTGCGTTTAAGTGGCGTCGATGTTGGATCGTTCGGATCAATTTCCACTACCCAACCAAAGCGGTTTGGCTCATTGGGGTTTTTCGCAACGTCAAAACGCTCATCATGTTGGTGCCACTGATAATCACTGGGTTTGGCTTCAATACCATAACGCTTATGATCAGCCGTTAACTTCACGCCATCTTGGTTACTACCAAAGAAATCATCAAAGTTCTCCTCACACGTTAAGTATGTCCCCCACGGCGTTTGACCATTCGCACAATTGTTAAAAGTTCCCAGTGGATTTAAGCCCTTAGGATCAGTGGCGGTTTTCATTAGCGTATGGCCTGCAGCTGGCCCTGTGAGCAACATTGGTGTGTTTGCCGTGATACGACGGTTACGCTTCCCTGCGCGGTCAACCGTCCACTGGCCATTTTTGTTCATCACTTCAACGACAGTAACGCCGACCGCAGCTTGCGCTTTACGCACATCATCTGCTGTCATCGATTTACCTTTGTGATCAAACAAGTATTCGTAGTTGGTGTATTCATTATTAATCGCAAGTACACCGCGATCATCCGAAATTGGGAAGAAGCTCATGCCATCAGTGTTATCACCAAATTGAAGCTCTTGTGCTCGTGAATCTTGTTTACCACTTTGGTCAAACTCAGGAGCATCAACAGAAATGGGGTCACCCCATGAAATCAACGGGGTCGCTTTATACCCTTTAGGAACAACGATGGCATCTGCCGTTGAGACAGGAATGGCTTCAAAATTGAGCAGTGAAGAGCTCGACTTTGCCGCCACAGCCTTAGCAACTGGATTTAAAGATAAAAACGCGCCTGCACTGACTGCCGCACTACCCGCCATAAAACGGCGGCGAGAGAGTCTCGCTTCGATCATTTCACTAAATTGAGACTCTTGCTCTTCACGCTTCCACATGTTTGCTCCTTGACTTTACTTGTCTTGTTATTGGATTTTGCAAGCAGCTTAGCGGTCTATCGTGACAAATAAGTTAAATTTACATTGCTTAACGGTGACAGTGAGTTAAAAAATAAAATCTATGCGTTAGCTAAATAAGCCATTCAGCACAGCTGGGTCACCACAAGTATCACTCCAAATCGATATTTTCTAACCGACCTCGTCGAGAAAACAATACAACCGGCACCGCCATCAAGCTTGTCAATTGTCAAAACGGATAGTTTTTTGTTTTGTTTGGCAAGAGATGAATATTCATTTGATCATGCGCTCAAATCACACCTATTTTTTTACAGTTTTCTATTCTTAAACTAGGCTCAAAGTGCATATGGATGAATATGAACATCTAAGATCACTACATACCTTATACACAACGCAAAATACCTAACTCGACTGGAGTCTGTTATGAAATATTTTATTTGCCTGATCGCTTGTTTCTCCTTTTCCTCCTTTGCTAATGAGTTTGAAGGGGCGCTAAAAAACTTCATTGATACCAAGGTGGCTGAAATCATTGCTAATCCCGTTTTAATCCAAGCCATTAATGCTCAAAACGCTCAACACGCTAACCTAACTCAAATGCAAATTGATCAACTCGACAAGGATTGGCGTAGCCAAGTGGGCCAAACCGATGCTCCACTGATCAACAAACTGCTCTCTTCCCCCGCATCTTCTGAACTTAAATCGATTCAACAAGCTAGCAACGGGCTAATTACGGAGATCTTTGCTATGGATAACAAAGGGCTGAATGTCGCCCAAAGCGAGATTACTTCTGACTACTGGCAAGGAGATGAGGAAAAGTGGCAAGACACCTACCTTAAAGGTCCAAGCGCATATCTAATTGGTGAGATAGAAGAAGATGAGTCGACCCAAATGTTTCAGTCACAGATAAGCCACAGCGTGGTTGACCCTAGCTCAGGGAAAGTGATTGGTGCCATCACCATCGGCGTTAACGTAGAAGCTCTTTAACTCATTGATCAGGATTACTCTATATGAGACTTAGTATTAGTCGGTTGGTAGTGGCAAGTGCGTCGCTACTTAGCGTTGTATCGCTGATTGCTATTTCCTATGCTCTATGGTCGAAAAGTGCCACAGTGATGTACTCGCTGAGCGCTCAAACTTATCAACAAATGGCGGCTTCTCTAGCTGAAAACGTCGCCACTTCGGTGCGCTTTAACAAAGTAGAGAGCTTGGAAGAGCGGGTTAAAGTCGCTGTCGATAGCAGTAATAAAGAACTCAAACATATAGCGGTTTTCCTTGCAGATGGATCTTTATTCTATCAATTAAATGAGAAGTCCGTATCTCCTAGCGGAGTCAATATAAAAAATGCGCTGACCCAAGCATTAACCAACGCCATCATTATTGAACAAAGCACACAACACGTGATCATCATCAACCCATTAACGTCGGGCAAGGAAGCAAAATTGGTGGGTTACTTAGTCACTCAGTGGCAATTTGACAAGGTCAATGCCATTTCCAAGGAACTGGGGCTATGGGCCATTTCAATTGGCATAACCTTCGTGTTGATTACTTTTATTGGCTTGTTTTTTATTTTGAGGAGCGCTCTACTGCATCCTTTAAATCAGCTGAAAAACTTATGTGAATCATTGGCTTCTGGTCGGTGTGACCTCAAGCAACGAATTCCATTTAACAAAGATAACGAGTTAGGTGACCTTGCCACAGCAATCAATATGTTCATTGAAAAAGTGGAACACACCTTCCACCCTATTGAACAAAACATCTGCAATGTCACTGATGTTACGAAAGCTGTTGAACGACAAGTGAAGCAGCTAGAACACAATATCAATGGTCAGCAGCGGGAAATTGCGCAATCAGTACAAATTGGTGAAGGTGCTCGGCAAAGCATTGCGTCAGTCACTGAGAATATCAATACTGCGTCGCTGTCTTTACAACAAGCAGTTATTTCTGGGCAAGAAAGTCAGCAACAACTTAAACATGCATTAAGTGAAAATAAAAACCTAGCAGAAAAGTCACAAGTAACAGCAAAAACCGCTGAGAGCCTAAATGCCCAAGTTGAAAAAGTCACCGATATCTTACAGATCATCCGTACGATCGCTGATCAAACAAACCTGCTTGCGCTCAATGCGGCCATTGAAGCGGCTCGCGCGGGTGAGAATGGTCGCGGGTTCGCCGTCGTGGCAGACGAAGTGCGTAACCTAGCGGAAAAAACATCCTCTTCAACCAACCAAGTGGAAGAGATCCTTACCGTGCTTAGTAACTTTTCGAAAGACTTGATCGGCTACATGGGGGAAAGTGTCAATGCATCAATGAGTTGCGTTGAAGCTATTGAAAGTAGTAACGAGTTAGTCAGCCAAGCGATCAAGGATGTTAATCAAGCGAATAACGCCAACCACTTAGCGGTCAATTCATCTGATGAGCAACTATCACATGTTGAAGATTTGCTAACGCAACTGAGCAATCTTAATCAACATTCACTCGAACTGCTTAATGACAGCAAAGTGATGAGCGATTGTAGTAAAGAGCTCTTCCAGAAAGCACAAGCCACTTCATTATCACTCAGCAAGTTTAGTGCTCATTAACCTAATACTAAAAACCGAACAACACACTTAGCATACTTCAAATGGTTGAGTTCCATAAAACAAAAACCCCAGACAACTGGGGGTTTTTGTTTGGTATATATGATAATCAATATGTCACTAAGCAGCGTGGATCACATCTGGCGATAAAGCACATAGCTCATCTAAAATTTCTTTGGTCTGCTTAGAATAAATCAATTTATCCTTCGCCCCCACCAGTTGGATAAGCTTTACCTTGCCCGAAAGTGCACATTGCCTTAACGTTCTTAATACCATTTGGTTATCTAACGCGTTGTTCTCATCAACCCCCACTCCCGGAACTAAAGAGGCTAAATCAATCGTCACGATCAGTTGATCACAATGCTCTATGTAGTGACCTAATTGGCTTTTTAGTTGATTACGATGACGAAAACCACACTCATTCAGCGTTAACCAATCACAGCCTAAATCTTCTGCATACTCCCACACTTGGTTGGATTGATGCATTTCATCAATTCCAATACAAAATAGGCGCGTATTGTTATAGCGAGAGAGTGCAAAATGAAATGCAGAGCCAACTTGTAGGTCCAGCGTTTGTTTCAGCTCAAAATGATGTCCGATACTCACAATACCAATTTCGTCATTCTCAAAAGCCATCACTGGTAATGCATTGAGCAGCATTTCGTGACAATTCGCTAGTACGACGGGCACTGAGCTCAGTGCTAATTGATGACTCAAGGTGTCTTGAAAACGGGTGGCATTTTTATCTTTGACGACTATATGTCCCGCATCAGAGTAACAAGGCGTGGATTGACGCTGGTAGAGCCAATCTGATGCAAATTCAAGGCTCTGCTGAGCAAATTCAAACTCTACTTGAGACATTGGCTTTATCTGTTCACAGAGTGTCATGAACGTGAATGGATAAGCGGGTTGGCTCTGTGTACGACTCATACGGTAGCGTTTGAATAAACTTAGCATTATGAATTACCTTTCCGGTGGCAACGCTCTTGCTGCCTGTAATACATGTAAAATGATCCGCTGCTTGTTGGTTTCAACACGATGGGCTGGAGCCATCACTGAAATTGCGCCGATCAACTTACTCCCTTTCATTACGGGGGCACTAATTCCGGAAACGCCAGGATCAATTTCTGACGTGCTCACGGCGTACCCATTACGACGTATTTTTTCCAACTCTGTCTGCCATTTTTCCATTTGGTGGTCTTCACCAAAATAACGAAGAATTTTTTCACAGCGCGGAGCGGGTAAATACGCCAACATCACTTTAGATGAGGCACCTCGAAGCAGGGGTTGACTTTGACCCTGGACGAAGCTGCATCGAAGTGCCTGCATACTTTCTTTTTGGCTAACGCACAAGGCTCGGTATCCCACCGGAACCATGTATGCCGCCATTTCGCCTGTCTGTTTCTGTAATCGACTTAACACCGCATCGACTGCATCTAAATTGTGTTGACTCGTTTCATAACTGCGCATTAAAAGTAGAGCCGCCGAACCGATGATCAACGTTTTGTCGTGTGGGCTCTCTTCGATCAAGTTCCACTCTTTCAAAATCTTCAGATGTCGGTACAAACTACTCAGCGGAACTTGCAATTGTTCGCTCAAGGTTTTCGCTGATACTGGCTCTTCATTTACCGCCACTTGCATCAATAATTGCAGTGACTTTTCATTAACTTGGCTGGCCGATAATTTCGTTTCGTTCATGTTTTCTTTTTAGCCTCATTTATTCCACGCCTCAACTATGATTCTTATATATCGAGAATTTAAGATTAATAACAGACTTACTTTCTCATTAAGTGAGAAAACATAACAATCTGATCAAAAAAAGGCTCCGCAGAGCCTTTTGAACAAAAAAGAAACAACCGTTACGCTAATTTAAATGTCGCTACTTTTGCACTCAACTCTTCCGCTTGCTGCTTGAGTTCATTGGATTGGCTCAAGCTATCTTCTGCACCAATGACCAGTTGCTCCGTCACATCCTTGATAGAAGTAACATTTTGTGTAATTTCACTAGTCACATGCGTTTGCTCTTCGGCTGCCGTCGCAATTTGCGTCGCCATATCACTGATCAAGGCAACCGCTGCTTTAATTTCTTCAAGCGCACCGGATGCTTTATCGGCATCTTCCACTGAGTTCTCAGCGAGCGTTGAGCTGCTTTGCATCAACGATACCGCACGTTTAGTGGTTTCTTGCAGGGTATCAATGGTTGATTTTATCTCTTCGGTAGAAGTATGGGTGCGCTGAGAAAGCACACGGACTTCGTCTGCTACCACTGCGAAACCTCGGCCTTGCTCACCGGCTCGCGCAGCTTCAATAGCCGCATTCAGCGCAAGTAAGTTGGTTTGTTCTGCAATGCCTTGAATGGTTGCCAGTACGGTCGAAATCTCTTGCGCGTGTTGGTTTAGTGCGGCAATCACGCCACTGGCCTCACTCACTGATTTTGCCAAGTTATTGATCGAGCCTTTGGTATGAATCACCAAGGCATGTCCATTGTTGGTGCTGGTTGCCGAGTCTTGCGCTGCTCTTGCCGTTTGCTCTGCGTGAGAGGCTATCTCTTGCGTTGCCGACGCCATTTCAGTAACCGCAGTAGCGACCATCACAATTTCTTGCTGCTGGTGACTAAGCTCTGATGCCGATTGATTAGCGCGATGCGCGCCATGTTCTGATTGCGCTTCCAGTTGATGAGACTGGTGACGAATATGGCCAATAAGTTGTTGTAAGCTCTCCACAAAGGTATTGAAATTATTGGCTAGTTCGCCAACTTCATCACTATTTTCAACCTTAATGCGTTGCGTTAAATCGCCACTACCGTTTGCAATTTGTGCCAACGCTTGAGAAACATTATTCAAAGGACGGAACAAAATATTACACAATAAGTTGAACAGCAGAGTACAGAGTATAACCACAACGGCAGTAACAATGAGCTGGCTGAAAGTAGCTTCAGATAAAGGTGCGATGAGCGAATCGTGATTGATGACCACAACAGTACTGAGATTCGTTCCGTTGATGCTTCGGGCGTAGAGAACATACTCCTCACCTCGAATATCCACCAATAAATCGCTGCTTTTCGCAATCGCTTGGCGGATATCAGCGAAATTTAAACCCAGATCAGAAACACTTTTATTGAGCAGTTTAGTATCACTATGGGTAAAAATATTGCCTTTATCGTTAGCAATAAACATATACCCCTCACCCGGCAAAATAACTTGCTTCATGCTGTTGAGGATGTCAGTAATTTCTACGTCGGCGCCTAAAACGACTTGTTGGCCATTTAAATTCAGTGCCTTACCTAATGAAACCACATTAGCGCCCGTTGCCGCAGCAACGGTTGGGTTATCCATAAACACTTTTGATGGGTTTGCTTTAGCGTTTGTATACCAGCCCCATTTGCGCGGATCATCGTTCCCCGGCGGCAAGATGACACCATTAGCGTTGTTTTGCGAACCGTCGGGGTAAGCAAGAAATACGTTGTCAAACGCTGCAGAATCTCGAACTTGTTTTAAATGTGTCACGATGGCTTGTTTCTCGGCATCTTGCGACAGCGAGGTTAAAGCACGCTCTTTCGACAGTAACCAGTCCGTCACATACTGATTATAAGAAGCGGTGGTACTTTGTAATCGTTGTTCAACATCAATATCTAATCGCTCCAGTGCAGCTCGATACGACAATGCTTCAACGAGTAATCCCCCAAGAATAATGGCAGCGCTGGCTGAAATCGCCAGTTTGTTTTTTAACGACATTTTTTTAAACATAGGTAGACCTATTTGTAATAGTAATTTAACTCAAACCGATAAAATTCTCGATCAATTGGACATTATAATTTCAAGCCTCGAAATAAAACTTGAAGCGGTCCACGTCTTTGTCATTGCTCACAAAGGACTACAAAATAGCAT
>NZ_NDIO01000323.1:0-12453 GCF_002241085.1 Vibrio sp. V03_P4A6T147 | reverse complement strand
TGTCTATATTATATCCATCCAAAAGTTTAGCTATTTCAGCATCGGCTCTGTCCTTTACTTTGTTGACAGTATCATTATCAACAGGTAAATAACCTATCGCCCCTTCTGCGAAGCCGAGTTTGTATGTTTGAACATCACTAAACCCTTTAGCATCGAGCATATCTTTACGAGCTTCCAACGATTGACTACATCTAGCCAGTAGATCCATTTCTTCTAAAAGAAGCACTTTTCCTTTCGCAAAGTTAAATCGTCCACACACATGATCAATTACCATCGATAATTTGTCTGTGGGCAATATCCCAACAGGACAGACAATAAAAATAGGATCAATGAACTCTTTTATGTCATGACTATTAGAGCTAGAGGATATATTTCGGTATTGGTCGATAGAAGAGCGATCTACATTGATAGGTATAATGGATGCTCGGCCTCCTTCCTCAACAACAATACGAGATATTCTATTTGCCAAGGTATGGTCACCCCCTCCTGACATATATGGATTGAGTATCACAACATCTCGTCCCTTGGTTGGCGCACTCGCCTCACTATGAACAGCTGCTGTGGGGGAAGTATCCAATAATGGTATGCATTGCACATGTTTGTGAGTAACTGACTTTACTGTTAACGGCAACTTATTTTCTGCGGTTGCCACAGGAGATGCTATACGATTACAAGCAGCAGATGATGGAATATTAGGGAACATATTCATTATTCCGAGGTCTAGGTTGATATAATTATCATCATACAAAAACTAAAAGTAGCCGCTTACGGAAAATTTCTGTTTTTTTATGAATTCTACGAGGCGTTACGATTAATTAAACAAAAGTGGCGGGGAAAAGAAATGTAGCCTTCACCGAAAAACTGGTCGTTAGCAACTGGTTTTTTCCGTTTACACTGAAATGAAGCATCACAGATAGCCTTAGAAAAACTATTGCTACCGAAGTGTTAGGCGGTAGGAGGAGAGCTATTCGCTAACGAAAGCAATTCCCTCCCCTTTGAGGGGAGGGTTAGGGTGGGGTGAACACTGTCAATCCTCCCCCTAAAAGGGGGAGGAACAGTACAATATCGTCGATATTGTCTTCCGATATTAAATACAGAGCGGCTATTTAAAGCTGGGCGCTTTGTTGAAGTGGCTCTCAATCATTCTTTGAGTGATGGGATGAGTTGGATTAGACAATACTTCTTGTGTGTCACCCGATTCGACTACTTCGCCTTCGTGCATCACCATAATTTTATCAGTAATGTGTTTTACAATACCAAGGTGTTGAGAGACATACACAAACGAGACACCCATCTCTTCTTGCAGTTCTAGAAACAAGTTAATCATCTGTGATCGCATTGCCATGTCTAGCCCGTTTAATGCTTCATCAGCCACAATGATCGACGGTTGTAGAATCAGTGCTCGTGCCAAGCAAATCCGCTGTTTTTGCCCGGTGGCGAGCATTTGCGGGTAGAAGTAGGCGTGCTCTGGTAATAACCCAACGCGCAATAGCGTATCTTTCACGCGCTTCATGCGAGCTTCAGGTGGCATATTGGTGTTTCTTTTGAGCGGCCCTTCTAGAATACGACCAATTTGAATTCTTGGGTTGAGCGATGTGTTCGGATCTTGAAAAATCATTCGAATCAGCTTACAGCGCGTGGAGTAATCCTTGTGTTCCAATAACTCTCCATTAACGCGTATCTCGCCAGCCGAGGGTTCAACCATCCCTGCAAGCATGCGTGCCAATGTCGATTTGCCAGAACCATTTTGGCCAATAAAACCAATGGTTTGCCCTGCTTCTAACGTAAAGCTGACCGGTTTGACTGCATGCTGAATTTTCTTGCGAAACAGACCAGAACGGGTAATGAAATCTTTAGTTAACCCGCTCACTTCTAATAATGACGCACTCATGATTGTTGCTCCATATTGAGTGGGAAATGACAGGCAAACTTATGATTTTTAATACGTTGTGGATACGGTATTTCAACGCATTGGCGCTGAGCATAGGGGCAGCGAGGCCCCAACCGGCAACCAATCGGTAAATGTTGCAAGGGTGGAATGGAACCCGGTAAGGATTGCAATTTTTCTTTATGCGGGATCCAATCACTAAAATCAGGCATCGCTTTCAGTAGTGCGGCCGTATAAGGGTGTTTGGGTTCACTCAATATTTTCTGGGTATCTGCTGACTCAACAGACTGACCGCAGTACATCACTGTAATACGGTTGGCCCATTGGGTAATGGTAGTTAAGTCGTGGCCAATCAATAGAATCGTGGTGTTATTGACCTGATTCATCCGGCTGAGCAAGCGCAATATCTGTGATTGGGTAATGGGGTCCAAATCGTTCGTTGGTTCATCAGCAATCAAAATTTTTGGTTTGGTTGCGATAGCCATCGCAATCATCACCTTTTGGCATTCACCATCAGTTAGCTCATAGGGGTAGCTACTCATGATGCGCGCGTGCTCTTTGATTCCTACTTTATGTAAAAGGGCAATCGCTTGTTTTTTACGCCATGTAAAACGCTGCCACCATTTGCCTTCAAATGTGCGCGATGGAATTGATTCAATCAGCTGTTTTCCCACTTCATCTGAAGGGTCTAAGCAGGTTGATGGTTCTTGAAAAATCATCGCGATGTCTCGGGCAATCACTCGCCGGCGTTCGCGCGGCGTCAGCTGAAGTAGATCAATATTACCTAAGCGCATGCGGTCGGCGGTGATGGTCCAATTATCTTTGCATATTCCTACGATGGCTTTAGCCACCAAGCTTTTTCCTGATCCAGATTCTCCCACCAATCCGCGAATTTCGCCTTCGTTCATGGTTAAGCTCATGCGATCGACTGCTTTTACCATGCCTTGTGGCGTATCAATTTCGATGGTGAGATGGCGAATATCTAATAATGGCATTATTCCACCCCTGCATTCAGAGCTTGTCGTACACCTTCACCGACTAAGTTGATGATGATCACCGTAAACATAATCGCTAAACCGGGGAGAGTGACTGTCCACGGTGCGAGGTAAATCAGCTCAACTGAATCACCTAAGATGGTGCCCCATTCGGTGCTTGGTGCTTGAGCACCCAAACCAAGAAAGCCCAAAGCGGTGATGTCTAAGATGGCAATGGATAACGCGAGTGTTATTTCGTTGGCGATGACAGCAAGTACATTGGGTAAAATGGAGTTCCACAACAGATAAAAGTCATTGGCACCATCTAAACGTGCGGCGAGGATATAGTCTTTTTCTACTTCGTTGTGTACGGCAATATACACCGAACGAACAAAGCGAGGGATGAGTGCCAAACCAATCGCAAGCAAAATATTGAACTCGCCAAAACCGAGCAGTGCCACAAAAATAATGGCAAGCAGCAATGATGGAATCGACATGACCGTGTCGAGTAAGTGGTTCAATGTACTTGATAGTAATCCTTTGGTCATGCCTGCCATGATACCGATAAAACAGCCGATCACCGCCGCGATAGCGGTGATTAAAATAGCGGCAGCGAAGGTGTATTGGGTACCATCAATCAACCGTGACAAGATATCTCGGCCTAAATCGTCGGTACCTAAGAAAAATTCGACAGTACCCGCAGGATCCCAAGAAGGCGGTATTAATAGGTTGCTCGTTTGCAACTGCGGATCATGAGGGGCTATCCAAGGAGAGGTGAGGGTAATCAACACAATGAGTCCTAAGCACCACAAGCCAAACATCGCCAAACTGTTATTGCGATAGCTGCGCCAAAACCGCTCAAACTGAGTCGGAATATGCTCTTCCTGATAAATGTTATTTGTTAGCATACCATTCCTTTCTTACCAGCGGGTTAACCATAGCGCCAATCAAATCAGACAGAATGTTTGCTGTGAGAACGAGCGTACCAACTACGATCACGCCGGCTTGAATGGAGACATAATCTTGGTTAGATAATGCATCGAGCAGCCAACGGCCGATTCCCGGCCAGTTGAAGATGGATTCAGTAATAATTGCTAGCGTTAACATACTCGATAACTGAACCCCGAATTTAGGAATAATAGGTGGAATTGCATTTCTCAGCACATGCTCGGTGACAATTTCGTAATCACTTAAACCCTTAATTCGAGCGGCGCGTATATAGTTCTGAGCCATTACATCGGCCACCGAAGAACGCATCAGGCTCACCACTTGTGTCGTCGGTGCTAGAGCCAGTACCAAGCAGGGTAAAATCATATGTTCAATAACACTTTGCAAAGCATGAGCACGGTAGTTGCCTTCAGCGAAAAAAGCATCGATCAGAGCGAAACCTGTCACGTGTTCCACTTGGTAGAGTAGATCATAACGTCCTGAAACAGGAAACAGCTCATAATGCAGTGAAAAGACCATGATCATTAGCAAAGCTACCCAAAATAGCGGTGCTGAATAGCCGGACATTGACGTGAAGGAGATGACGGTATCAATCCATTTACCTTGCTTCATTCCTGCGAGCGTACCAATAGGGAGACCAATTAACAAAGAGAGAGTAAAAGCAATGAGGCATAACTCCAGCGTTGCTGGAAAGACCATCGCCAGTTCGTCCACAATCGGGACACCACTGTGATTGACGCCAAAATTCAGTTGCAGCAGTTGCCCTAAATAGGTTGACCAACCTGACCAAAATCCATGAGCAGTTAGAGGCGACTGTGGATCTAAGCGCAGCAGCGCAAACCCGACCATAGTCAAAATGAGTAACGTGATAATAAATAAGTTGAGTCTGCGTACCGTATATAAAAACACTATTCGATCCTCTCAACCGTATTGAAGGGTTGTACATTAAATGGGCTGAGTTTAAAGCCCGTTAATGTTTTGCTGTACGCTTTAAATTGCATGCCGTGTGCCAATGGGATAACCGGGAACTCTTCATTCAAGATATTTTGCGCTTGTTTGTATAAGTTAAGGCGATAGCGTGACTTGTCTACTTCCAAGGCCAAATCGAGTAGAAAATCGAAATCACTATTGCACCACATCGAGGCATTGAGCCCTGAGCGATCTGAATTACATGAGAGCAGTGGACGCAAAAAGTTATCTGGGTCTGCGGTATCGCCATTCCAGCCCGTTAAAATCAGATCAACGTTGGCGTGCTGGGTCAAATTTGAGCGATCGAGGCGGTCTTCCGTGATGATATGCAATGTAATACCAATGTCGGCAAGGTTAGCGTTAATTAACTCGGCGGTTTTACGTGGGCTTGGATTATAGGCATGAGACTCTGCAGGAACAGACATCGTCAATTCCAAGTTGGCGTAATAGCCAGCCTCTTTAAGTAATGCGATCGCGTAGTTACGATCATAGCGAATTTGAATACTGTCCTTTTGATAGGCCCAAGAGGAGGGGGGAAGAATGTTATAAGCAATACTTCCTGTACCGTAATAGACCGAGTCCAAAATATTTTGGCGGTTGATCGCAAAATTAAGCGCTTTACGCACGCGAACATCACTGAGCGCAGGGTGAGAGGTATTCACAGCAATATAAGACACGTTCATCGCAGGCTTGGCATCAAGCTCTATTTCCGATTGCTGCTTGATAATAGGGATTTGGCTTGAAATAGGCGAGCTGAGCACATCGCATTCATGCCGTAGTAGTTTGGCGAGTGTCCCTGTGCCTCGGTTGGAGACATCAAATACGACTTGTTCCATCTTCGCCACGCCATTCCAATAAGCGCCATGACGACGGAGGCGGATAAGGTCATTCACTTTAAATTCGTCTAGATAAAATGGTCCGGATCCAACAGGATGGCTGTCGATCATGCTTTTTTCATCTTCAATCACTAATTGATTAGCATACTCATAGGAGAGTATGACAGCGTGACTGGTGGCGATATTGGATAAAAAGGAGTTGTCGGGACGGCTGAGGGTAAATTTAACCGTGAGTTCATCCAGAGCTTGAACATCGATCAGCAAGTTTTTGAAATCAATACCCGCAAACCATGGGTAGACGCCACTATTGACGTAATGAAACGGGTTGGTTGGGTCAATGATTCGGCGAAAGCTGAAGACCACATCATCGGCATTAAGAGCGCGAGTCGGTGTAAACCAAGCGGTTGATTGAAATTGAACGCCATCGTTTAGCTTGAATGTATACTCTGTACCCTGTGGATTCACTGTCCAACTCGTGGCCAGACTTGGTATCGGTTGTAAGGTTTCTGAATCCAATTGCAACAGCGTGTCGTAAATCTGTGGGCTGAGAGCTTCAGACGTAATGCCGCTCTCAACCAATTGTGGGTTAAAAGTGGTGGGATTGCCGTGACCACAATATACGAATCCGCTCTGGCGAATTTTACTATGGTCAATTTGTTCGCTACAGCCTATCAGTAGGCTAAAGCTGCATATTCCTAGTGCGAATCGTATCAATGTTTTCATAAAGAGAAATAACTGTGAGAAGTAAGGCAAACAAAGCTAATCATTATGCCTCAAAATCCTGATAATCTACCATTTTTTGTTGATCTAAACCTAGGGTTAATCATCATTGCTGCCGACGAGTTGATATTTTCTCACCATACCTCTCAATTGGTGGTAGCTCAAGCCGAGTAATTCTGCAGCTTGTCTTTGATTAAACTTACTGGCATTGAGCGCGGCACTCAGTAGTTGTCTGTCCTGATCCTCCTGCCACATTTTGTAATCCATCGGAAATTCAAAGCCAGTGGTGTAAGTATGGCGATCTGTGGAGATATTGCCAGTAAGGTCATCTGGTTTGTGCCACTCATTAGCAAAAGGGTTAAAAACCAAGTTTTCAATCGGATGGGAGGCCGTTCCGTGTTGATAGACAGCACGCTCCACGACATTTTTAAGTTCACGCACATTTCCCGGCCACAAGTAGTGTTGAAGCTGATCTGCCGCTTCTGCACTAAACCCGACAAAGAGCGCTAAGTTCAGTTCACGGCACATCTTAATCGCGTAATACTCAGCAAGTGGCATAATATCTTCTTTTCGCTCTCTTAGCGGTGGAAGCTGGATCACATCAAAGGCCAGTCGGTCGAGTAAGTCAGCTCGAAACTTTCCAATTTCAGCTAATTGTGGAAGATTGGCGTTGGTTGCGCAGACGATACGGACATTCGCATTAAGCCGTTGGCTACCGCCGACACGTTCGTAATGTCCATATTCAATCACTCGAAGTAGTTTCTCTTGTACAGCAAGCGGCGCGGTGGCGAGCTCGTCCAAAAAAAGAGTTCCACCTTCCGCCCGTTCAAATCGTCCTTGGTGACGTCCTTTGGCTCCGGTAAACGAGCCTGATTCATGGCCAAAGAGCTCAGAGTCAATTAACCCTTCACTCAAGGTTGAACAGTTTAACGAAACCAGTGGTTGGTCCCAACGTTTGGAAAGATAGTGTAAGCGCTGAGCGATTAACTCTTTGCCCGTTCCTCGCTCGCCAATAATTAATACCGGCCTATCAATCGGTGCAAGCTTAGAGACTTTATCCAGTACCGATAAAAATTGAGGCGCTTCACCCAGTAAGTTTTGTTGCATGTTCACTCTCCACACTGTGATTGAAAGGGTGGTTAAATTCACCAACTCTTGGCGAAAATCATCATAGCACAGTAATCTTATTCTATGAGATATTATCTAATTTATTGATTATAAATAGATTTATATATGGCATGAAACTTGGTTATCTCTTCTCGTCTTAACGTTTTGAGCGATTTAAAATAGCTCACCAATAACTACATCGTCATGAACAACTAATCAGGAGATTGAACATGGGTATTTTTTCTCGTTTTGCCGATATCGTAAACTCGAATATCAGTGCACTGTTAGATAAAGCGGAAGATCCTGAAAAGATGATCCGCTTAATCATCCAAGAGATGGAAGACACCTTGGTGGAAGTACGCACCAATTCGGCCAAAGCTATTGCGGATAAGAAAGAGCTCGCGCGTAAAGTGGATTCTATGGCCTCTCATATTGAAGATTGGCAACAGAAAGCGACCTTGGCGCTTGCTAAACAGCGTGAAGATCTCGCTCGCGCTGCTTTAATTGAAAAAAAGAAATTGCAAGAAATGCAGAAAGGCTTGCACACTGAACAAACCTTGGTAGAAGAAACTATCGATAAATTGACTGGGGAAATCGGTAAGTTAGAGGCTAAAATTGCCGAAACACGGGTGAAGCAACAAGCTTTGGCACTTCGTAGCCAAACTGCGCACAACCGTCGTGATGTGCAACGTCATTTGCATACTAGCCGTACTGATGAAGCGATGGCGAAGTTTGAACAGTACTCGCGTAAAGTCGATGAACTTGAAGCTGAAGCCGATCTCTACGCTATGTCCGGTAACGCTAAGTCACTCGACCAAGAATTTGCTGAACTTCAAGCGCAAGATGAAATTGAACAAGAGCTAGCAAAACTGAAACAACAAATGGACAAAAACCAATAACGAGGAGTGGCATATATGTCATCATTTTTTATCGCAGGTCCACTGATTGTCTTTTTGATTTTTGTTGCACCGATATGGCTTTTTCTGCATTACAGAGGTAAACGACATAGCAGCAACTCATTGTCACAAGAGGATTTAGAGCGGATCAAAGCGTTATCTGAAAAAGCGGAAAAACTGCAAAGCCGTGTTGAAACCCTTGAACGCATCTTAGATGCTGAATCACCGACTTGGAGGCAAAATCATGGCTAGCCGAGAACTCTATAAAGATCCGGTCAATGGCAAAATAGCTGGCGTATGCGCTGGGCTTGCTAATTATCTTGGGTTAGAAGTTTGGTTGGTGCGTATATTGGTCATCTCGGCTGCACTACTCGGTGGTGGTTTTTTAGTGCTTTTAGCTTATATGGCTTTGATGCTGATGTTAGAAAAGCAGCCTACTCAGTATGTTGAAACGCTAAAAGCCCAACGCGAACATACATTGAAGAATAAGCCTTGGGAGCAAGGACAAACCGCCGAAGCTTTGCTGGCGACATTGGATCAAGATTTAACTCGAGTGGATCAGAAAATCCGTAAAATGGAGGCTTATGTCACCTCTGAAGCATTTAAAGTCAATCGTGAGTTTAATCAGCTTTAAAAGCAAAGCTGGCACGTAGATTTGCAGTGTCATTGTTCAACTGACACTGCAAATGAAGGTAAGGGTAAGGAAACAAAAAATGAAGCATCATACAGAAATGACTTGTGCATGGGCGATGAATCACCCTTTAGAGCGCGATTATCACGATAATGAGTGGGGCATTCCCGTTTACGATGATGTCAAGTTGTTCGAATTTTTGACGTTAGAAGGTGCGCAAGCTGGGCTGAGCTGGATTACGATTTTGAAAAAGCGCGAAGGTTATCGCTTAGCCTTTGACGGTTATGATCTTGAAAAACTGGCTCAGTACGACGAAACGCGGGCACCTTACATTATCGAACATTTCGATGTGGTGAAGCACAAAGGAAAAATTGCCTCTGTCTATTCCAATGCACGAGCGGCTTTACTGTTGCAGCAAGAGTATGGTTCCTTATCCAAAGCATTGTGGCAGTTTGTGGATGGTCAACCAGTGCTCAATCATTGGCAGCAGATGAGTGATATCCCTACATCGACGCCCACGTCTAAGGCGATGAGCCAATTTCTAAAGAAAAAAGGCTTCAAGTTTATTGGCGAAACGATTTGTTATGCTTTTATGCAGGCGGTGGGTATGGTGAACGATCATTTGGCTGATTGCCCCAAGCGTTAATTTTTCAGGGTAACCTAATATGCAAAAGACCGCTGAAGATTCAGCGGCCTTTTGTTCTTCCGCTCATATTATGCACGCAGAGCAAGCTGTGCACTGTAGCGTTCTAATCCCGCTTTTAGATCAGCGATCAGATCGTCTACATCTTCAAGACCAATATGCACTCGAATCAGTGTACCTGCAAAGTGCGGGTGTGCGACGGTTCTTAAACTATCAAAGCTTTTGGGTTCATTAGCTAAAATCAGGCTTTCAAACCCACCCCATGAAAAGCCCATACTAAAATGTTGCATGCCATCGAGCAAAGCCGTCGTAGCTTTTATATCACTGCTCTTTAATACAAATGAAAACAGCCCGTTACCACCAGTGAAATCACGCTGATAAAACTCATGTCCAGGACAAGTCTCTAAGGCAGGATGGCGAACGTGATCCACTTCAGGTTGCTCTGCTAACCAGTGTGCAATGGCTAAGCTATTTTGAGCATGTTGACGTAAGCGAACATCTAACGTTCTTAGCCCTCGTAGCCCTAAATAAGCGTCATCAGGTGAGACACATTGTCCCATCAAATAGCTTTGCTCTCGCAATTGATCCCAGCATTTTTCATTGGCAATCGCTGTTCCTAACATCACGTCTGAGTGGCCAACAATGTATTTCGTCGCCGCTTGGATCGAAATATCAACACCATGTTCAAAAGGTGAAAAGTTCACGCCTGCCGCCCAAGTGTTATCTAGCATGACAATGATGTCATGTTCATGTGCAACCCGCGCTAAGGTTGGGATATCTTGCACTTCCATCGTGATCGAACCGGGCGATTCAGTGAACAACACTTTGGTATTGGGTTGGATCAAAGCACGGATTCCTTCACCTATGGTCGGTGGGTAGTAGGTCGTTTCTATGCCCATTTTTTTCATGATTTTTTCACAAAAATCACGAGTAGGTTCATAGCAAGTGTCGACCATCAGAATATGGTCACCCGTTTGCACAAAGGAAAGAATACTATTGGCAATGGCGGCCGCACCGCAAGGGAAAAGCGCGCAACCGACGCCACCTTCAATTTCCACCATTGCTTCTTGGAACGCAAAGTGCGTATGAGTACCACGGCGTCCATAAAAGAGTGTTTTATTAGCCCGATTGACAGTGGCCTGATTTTTTTCAGCCACACTATCAAATACAACGGTAGAGGCGCGCTGAATAGGTGGGTTGACAACGCCATTGGTCCACTTTTTACTACGACCCGCATTGACCAACAGTGTTTTTTTACCTTCTGACATCCGAAATCCTTGTCTGGGAGAGAGTTCGTTATTTAAAACATGGAGTTGCCTAGCTTGGCAACCCCAGTCAGATAAAAAGTTTACAGCAGCGGATTAAACAGATAGAACAATCGTTCAAAAAACCTATGATACAGCGGGCGTTGCTCCCATATTGGTAGCTCAACCAAGTGCGATTGTTCTATATAGTGTTGTTGTAGCCAGTTCATTTCTTGAGTGAAAGATTGGTCTTCAATCGCGAGCGTGACTTCAAAATTGAGCCATAAGCTGCGCATGTCGATATTCACCGTACCGACAAGACAGAACTGGTTATCGATCACGACTGATTTCGTGTGCAGCAAACCACCGTAGAATTCGTATATTTTCACCCCTGCTTCAAGTAGCTCGCCATAGAATGCGCGTGATGCCCATTTGACCATCAATGAGTCATTTTTGTGTGGAATAATGATCTCAACATTGATGCCACGCTGAGCCGTCATTTTTAAAGTTGCAAGCAAGTCTGCACTCGGTACAAAGTAAGGGGTAGTGATCCTAACGGATTGGTTTGACTGATTAATCGCCAGTGTTAACACTTGGGAGATTAAGTTTTCTGGCATACCAGGGCCTGAGGGGACAACCTGTACAGGATGATGGGGCTGATCTGGAGCGATAGTACATTCTGGTTGTGCTGGCAACATGCGTATTCCTGTTTCCACCTCCCAGTCCCAGCAATGTACTGCGGACAGCACATTGACCGCAGGCCCGGTAATACGAACCATAATATCGACCCATTGACCCACACCGGAGTTTTGCTTGAAATAGGCCGGGTCAACCAAATTCATCGAGCCTGTGTAGGCAATTTTATCGTCGATAACAATGATTTTACGATGTTGGCGTAGGTCTAAGCGGCGTAAGAACATTCGCCACGGGCTCACTTCTAACGCTTGGACGACGTCAATTCCTGCGTCTTTCATCATGGTATACCAATGACTTTTGAAAAAGCGGGGGCTCCCTGCGGAATCAAGCAGCAGCTTAACGTGCACATCCCGTTTGGCCGCTTGGATCAGAGCCGACGCAACCGAATCCGCCAATCCACCTGGGTGCCAAATATAAAATACCATTTGAATACTGGTGTGAGCTTGTTCGATGTCGGCAATGATGGAATGCAGAATTTCGTTAGGGGAGGTTTGCAGTGATAACGTATTACCACTTAAGGCCGGAATCCCCATACGGTGGTTACACAGTTCATCAATTTTATAAATTTGAGCACCCATTCCCTCAGGGGCATGAGCCTGGCAATCGTTAAGCTGTCTAAACCAATCACCAAATGGAGCAAACATTTCCTTCGCACGCTCTGCACGCTTGCGCCCTAAATTTAGCTCACCAAAAAGAAAGTAGCAGATCACTCCCACAATCGGAATGATATAAATCACCATCAGCCAAGCCAGAGAAACACTCACAGCTCGGCGTTTCAATACAACGCGTAGCGTGACTGCGGCGACCAAAAACCAATAGAGTGCGATGCCTGCTAAAGTAAGAACGTGGTAAACCTTGTCCATGCCATTAATCTTGTCGATAGAATAAGTCACGATAGTAA
>NZ_NDIO01000238.1:0-12554 GCF_002241085.1 Vibrio sp. V03_P4A6T147 | reverse complement strand
TATGTAGTGGGTAACACTAGGAATTTACAATTAATTAGCACAGAGGTTATGGAAGTGTTAAACAAAAAGAGTTTGTTAAGCAACATTGGCGTGCAAGTCGTCATTGCAATGATCATTGGTACTGCCGTTGGTGCCATGATGGGACACGATGCGGCCATCTTTTCGCCACTGGGTGTCATTTTTATCAACCTAATTAAGATGCTGGTGATCCCACTGGTGGCCGTTGCGCTTATTTCCGGTGCTGCGGGCCTTGGTAATAGCCACGCGGCGGGTAAAGTCGGTTTTGTCACACTCAGCTTTTTTGCGGTCACTTCCGCACTCGCCGTAACGCTGGCACTGGTAATGGGCGAAGTCTTCCAACCGGGTATCGGCGTCGATATTTCGGGCGTTGAAGGTATGTTTTCTGCCGAATACGCAGCAAAAGGTGAACTACCTACTTTTTGGGCAACCATTACGGGTATGATCCCAACCAACGTTTTCCAGTCACTGAATAATGCCAACATTCTACAAATTCTTGTTTTTTGCTTGTTCTTTGGCATTGCCATTTCTAAACAGAGCAAAGAAAAACGTGACCCGATCATCAATGGCGTAAACACTATTGTTGATGCCATGGTGTGGATGATCAACAAAGTGATGATCATCGCGCCTATCGGTGTATTCGGTTTGATGGCTGAAGCCGTCGGCACGTTTGGTTTTGGTGCATTGATGGTGGTATTTAAACTGTTTGTCGTTTATGTCGCGGCCATTTTAATTTTCGGCTTTATTGCTTACCCGCTGATGATTCAGGTCTTAACCAAGACGTCGGCTAAGAAATTTATCCTTGCGATGAAAAAGCCTCAAGCCGTAGCCCTTTCAACCGCTTCATCAATGGCGACACTCCCTGTCACTATGGATACCGTAGAACACGACCTTGGCGTACGCAACTCAACTGCCGCCTTTGTTCTGCCATTAGGTGCCACCATCAACATGTCTGGCAACGCCATCTATTACGGTTTAGTTGCGATTTTCTTCGCCCAGCTATTCAATATTGATCTCTCGATGGGCGCTTACATTGCCATCATCGTAACAGCGACACTGGGCGCCGTCGGTCAAGCAGGTGTTCCTGGTCCTTCTTTCCTTGTAGTGGCCGTTTTGCTAGCGGCTGGAATTCCAATTGAAGGTTTGCCACTACTGTTCGCCCTAGACCGTATCTTCGACATGATCCGTACCGCGCTCAACATCACAGGGGATGCCGCGTGTGCCGTTATTGTTGATGCTTTGATTGAAGAAGAAGCCACTGAGGCCTCATTGAAGCAGCAAAAAGCCTAACTCATCACAGAGCATCATTGATCCAATACAAGCCGCATACTATGCGGCTTTCTTTTTGCATCGCAATTTGCAAAAAAAACAGTTCTCATACTAAAGTTAATCATTAAAGCGCCCTATGACTGACGATAAAGTTGGCATTACGATTGCTATAATAAACGACACCTCTTTCGTGCCACATAGCAGCGGCAAACTTTTGGCGTTAGCACGAATCGACTTGGAGTATGAGTAATGGATATTCATCGTGATACTTATTATGGTTTGATTCACCACGGGATCCGAGAATTGGTTATCGATCGGATTGGCCATTTCAGTGAATTTGAATACCACCAATATCTAGGCTTAATTACTGGCAAAGATTCCTGTTTTTCAATGACAGATGAAGAATTGCAGATAGCTGTCGCCAATTTAAAAAGTGAAGGCTATTTAGAAGATATGAAACGAGCAATACCACAACTTGAAACCAGCGGCTGGGAACGCTGATCCATTTCTAGTTAATTTGTTTCGAATTGTCTCTTTCTATTTAGCTCTGACACGGTTTTGGTTAGACTGTGCGCAACGTTTAAATCGGAAGCATAAATACGAATGAAGCAACTTATTGATTTTATACCACTTATCATCTTTTTTGCCCTTTTCAAGATGTACGACATCTATGTCGCCACAGGGGCACTTATTGTGGCCAGTGCGGTACAGATTGCCCTGACCTACGCGCTGTATAAGAAAGTTGAAAAAATGCAGATCATCACGTTTTTGATGGTGACTATCTTCGGTGGTATGACGATTTTCTTTCACGATGACAATTTCATTAAATGGAAAGTCACCATTGTTTACGTTGTGTTTGCCTTGGGCTTGACCATCAGCCACATCATGGGCAAATCAGCCATTAAAGGAATGCTTGGCAAAGAGCTAACCTTACCTGAACACGTATGGGCAAAAATCAACTGGGCGTGGGTTTTCTTTTTCAGTGTTTGCGCTGTACTAAACATCTACATTGCATATCAACTGCCATTGGATGTTTGGGTCAACTTCAAAGTATTTGGCTTATTAGCCGCAACTTTTGTTTATACCTTATTAACGGGCGTTTTTATCTACAAACACCTGCCAAAAGAGAAGCAAGTTTCCGAGAGCAAACCCTCCTCGCACGAGCACTGATTGCACTAACCTTCTCGCTAGGATTCATTCAGAGGACTCTTTGAGTGCAAAACAGGCTGTCTTTGGTATAATCCGTCCCTATTTTTCAGCGACCACTTTGGTCGCTGTTTTGTTGTTGTGGATGTCGAAAAATGAATCAGGAAAATAGTGCCCCAAGAGGCCAATTATTGCTACGCACCTTAGCCATGCCAGCAGATACTAACGCCAACGGTGACATTTTCGGCGGTTGGATCATGTCTCAACTCGACTTGGCTGGCGCAATTTTAGCCAAAGAGATCTCATTTGGCCGCGTTGTCACTGTGTCTGTTTCTAGCATTACGTTTAAAAAACCCGTCAAGGTAGGTGATGTGGTGTGTTGTTATGGTGAATGCACCAAAATTGGCCGCACTTCAATGTCAGTCAATCTTGAAGTATGGGTAAAACCCATCAAATACGACAGCGTGGGAGATCGTTTCCAAGTATGTGAAGCAACCTTCAATTATGTCGCCATTGATACCGATGGCCGCCCTCGACCGATTAAGCCTAGCAACTGATCACAGAAATTCAGTTTGGTTGCTTTCAATACGCGCCAGTTTCAGTACAGTAAGGCCTCGACTTCATTATCAAACAATAAGGATATCAATATGTGGTACGTTATTTTCTCTCAAGACGTAGAAAACTCGTTGGAAAAACGCATGAGTGTCCGGCCACAACATTTAGAGCGCTTACAAACCTTGCAAGATGAAGGTCGTCTATTAACCGCAGGGCCAATGCCAGCAATTGATTCGGAGAATCCAGCAGAAGCTGGGTTTACGGGGTCAACAGTCATCGCTGAGTTTGATTCTTTAAGACAAGCTCAAGCATGGGCGGATGCCGATCCTTATGTTGCTGCCGGTGTGTATCAACATGTTATCGTTAAACCCTTCAAGAAAGTGTTTTAAGATGAAAGTCATTCTCTGTGCTCTGTTTACAACGCTGGTACTGGTGGGTTGTAGCTCGAATGGTGATCAGCAAAAATATTTGGAAGCCGTAGCCAGTAATCGCGCGAATGTGATTAGCGCTGAGTTACCCTTAGAATTTGGGCCTTTGTCCGTGATGCGTGCCAGTGCTAAAGGCAGTACGGTGGAAATTATGATGATTTACAATGAGGGTCAAAAAGGAGCAAAGCCGATTGATCAAGTGTTGAAAACCAGCATCAATACCTACTGCTCGGATTCAACCACACGCGCTAACCTCGACCTCGGCTTGACTTATCGAATTAAAATGCGCAATACGCGGGGCCAACTTGTTGTGGACCAATTCATTAGTAAAGCAACTTGTTCGGCACAATAGTCCTCCCCTTATTAGTGATGACCACCACTTTATTCGTAAAAAACAGAGGCTTCATTTGAGGCCTCTGTCAAGATTAATGTGGCTTAACTTTGCTGGGGTTTAAGCTCTTTGCGCAGCGCTTTAGCTGCTGACACTAAGTTGGTCAGTGCTGCCTCCACTTCATTCCAATTGCGCGTTTTTAAGCCGCAATCAGGGTTAACCCATAATCTCTCTGCTGGAATTTTTTCCGCCGCTTTACGCAACAAACCTTCAATCCACTCTTGAGAGGGAATGTTTGGCGAGTGTATATCGTACACACCTGGGCCAATTTCATTCGGGTAGTTAAACTCTTCAAACGCTTTGAGCAGTTCCATATTCGAGCGAGAAGTTTCAATCGTAATCACATCGGCATCCAGTGCCGCTACTGAGTCAATGATTTCATTAAATTCGCTGTAACACATGTGAGTGTGGATCTGCGTTTCGGGTTTCGCACTCGCCGCCGCAATTTTAAATGCCTCAACTGCCCACGCCAGATATGCTTGATGGTCACGCTTCTTCAATGGCAATCCTTCACGAATCGCAGGTTCATCAATTTGGATGATGTTAATGCCCGCTTGCTGCAGGTCTGCCACTTCATCACGCAAAGCGAAAGCCAATTGCTGTGTGATGGTTTGACGAGAAATATCTTCACGAGGAAACGTCCAGCATAAAATCGTTACAGGCCCAGTCAACATTCCTTTCATTTGCTTCGCAGTCAATGATTGAGCATAAGTAGACCACTCCACCGTAATCGGTTTTTCACGTTCAATATCGGCCACCACGATAGCCGGTTTTACGCAGCGTGAGCCGTAACTTTGCACCCAGCCAAATTGTGTAGTCTGGAAACCGGCTAAGTTTTCGGCAAAGTACTCCACCATGTCGTTACGCTCAGCTTCACCGTGCACTAACACATCGAGATCAAGTGCCTCTTGACGTTTTACTGCATCGGCAATGTGCCCTTTCAATGCATTGATATAATCAGCGTGTGCCAGTTTGCCTTGACGGTAAGCACTGCGCTGATGGCGGATCTCACTCGTTTGAGGGAATGAGCCTATGGTTGTCGTTGGCAAAAATGGCAACCCTAACACTTCAGCTTGGTGATGAGCGCGCTCTGAATAAGGTGCACTGCGCTCAGAGAGTGCCGCCGTTATGCTGTTGACTCTCGCCTGTACATGCGGTTTATTAACGTGAGTTGCCGTTTTACGTGCAAGTATCGGTTGGCTATAAGTTTCACAGGCCAGAATCGCCGCGTCATCACCGTCCAGTGCCTTACCAAGTAAAGCAACTTCTGTCACTTTTTGTTTGGCAAATGCAAACCAACTTTGTACTTCATCACTGAGCTGCTGCTCAAGATCTAAATCAACTGGGCTATGCAAGAGTGAACACGAACTCGCAATCCACAGACGATCCCCCAGTTGCTGCTTCACTGGCTGTAAACGAGCCAATAACGTCGCAAGATCGGCGCGCCACACATTGCGTCCATTGACCACACCTGCCGAAAGTACCCAATTTTTGGGCAATTTCTCTAGTACCGCGTTCAATTGATCGGCAGAAGCGGAGAGATCGATGTGCAATCCATTTACTGGTAGCTCAATGATTTTATCGAGCGTATCAAGCACCGAATCAAAATAAGTAGTCAGTAACAGTTTTACATCGCCAGCGATCACTTGATAAGCCAACTTAAATGCATCTTGCCACTTTGATTCTAGCTCTAACGCTAAAATAGGCTCATCGATTTGTACCCATTCCACTCCTTGTTTAGCAAGCTTAGCTAAAATTGCTTGATAAGCGGTCAATAAACGAGGCAGTAAGGTCAGGCGATCAAATCCCTCTTCGACCTCTTTACCCAAGTAGAGGTAGCTCAGCGGGCCAAGCAGTACAGGCTTAACTTGGTGGCCTGCTTTCGACGCTTCATTGACTTCCTCAAACAGTTGAGGCCAGCTGACTTCGAACGTATCGTCTTGGCTGAACTCCGGCACAAGGTAGTGATAATTGGTATTAAACCATTTAGTCATATCAGAAGCGGCACTTCCGCTACAGCCGCAACCCGCTTGTGATTGACCGCGTCCAACGCGAAAGAGTGTATCTAAATCAGGAAAGCCGTTTTTATGACGTTTAGGAACGTGTCCAAGGAGCAATGTAGTTGTGAGTACGTGATCATACCAAGCGAAATCGCCTACGGTTGAAAAACTCAGACCCGCTTGTTGCTGCTCAGCCCAGTTTTTCTGACGAATGTCATGCCCTACTTGCAGTAACTGCGCTTGATCGCTTTCGCCACGCCAATATTTTTCTAACGCAAATTTCAGTTCGCGTTTTTCACCAATACGTGGATAACCTAAGATGTGAGTCGTCGTTGTCATGTCCCTAGTCCTTTTGCTGTTGATCGTATCTGATTCTTTATCGCATGAGATAAAGATGTCTGGATGGCTAGAATATCCATCTAAACTGACCCACAGACAAGGTGCAATTATTCAACTTGTTTATTAAAAAAATTCATGTTGATTGCAGAGAGCTTTAATTGACATCAAGACAAATAGACGTCCAGATGTTTACAGCTCCATATTAAAAGCGTAACTTAGCTCAGAACAGCAGAATGGTCACCGTGTTGATGCAACCCACGATATGGTATCAACCACCGTTCTCTCAAAGGGATGAAGGAAAATAATGGCAATGATTGAACTTAAGCATCTGAAGACTTTAGTTTCTTTAAGGGACAGCGGCTCACTCACCTCAACAGCTACCGCGCTCCATTTGACGCAATCGGCCCTTTCACATCAGATTAAAGATCTCGAAACACGCATTGGCGGGCCACTGTTTTTACGTAAAACTCGCCCAGTGAAATTTACCTCAGAAGGAGAGATCCTACTGAAACTGGCTGACGAGATCCTGCCAAAGCTGGCCAGAGCTGAAAATGACTTGGCCAGTTTGAAAGAAGATGTCAATGGGCGCTTACACATGGCGATTGAATGCCACTCTTGCTTTCAATGGTTGATGCCAGCGCTGCGCGAATATCAGCTTGCTTGGCCAAGTGTGACGTTAGATTTTTCGTCCGGCTTTGGCTTTGAACCTTTACCCGCATTGCTGGCTGGCGAACTTGATTTGGTCATCACTTCCGATATTTTGCCTCGCTCAGAGGTACATTACGAACCACTCTTTGATTTTGAAATGCGCCTTATCACCTCTACAACTCACCCACTTGCAGGAAAATCGGTGATTGAACCAGAGGATCTCGCCTCACAAACGATGCTCACTTACCCCGTACAAAAGCAGCGTTTGGATGTGGTGAAACACTTTCTACAACCTGCTAGTGTTGAACCCGCGAAGTGGAAACAAGCCGACAACACTTTGATGCTAGTACAAATGGTCTCTGCTGGATTAGGTGTGGCAGCACTGCCCAATTGGGCCATCAGCGAGTTCTCTAGGCAGGGGCTTATCACCAGCAAGCCACTAGGGAAAGGTTTATGGCGTCGACTATTTGCCGCAACACGCCACAGCGAAAAAGATCGCCACTATTTACAAGCTTTTTTTGCCACCGCGCGCCAACAATGCAAAAGCCACCTTGACGGGATCAAGATGGCTTAAACTATTCGTCGTGTCGACATGGCTATTTGAATGACAGTGCGGTTGGTTAACTGTCACTGCACGCTGCTTAGCACTAGCGTTGGTTCGCTTTAAATTGGTTGGTCAGTGGGTCGTATTGGTAACCTAAAACATCCAGCTTACCGACTACATTTTCTCTATCCATTTCATACATACTGGCAAGTTCTTCGAAGCTGTCACACTCTAAGCGTAGCTTCTCATTGACGATGCCAAGTAATATATTGCTATCAAAACGGCTGACGTTACTCAAATCCATGGCTCACTCCTATAGCAAAGAGACCACTAAAGACTAGCGGTAAAATTCGCACTAAAGAGTGACCCAGGTCTAGAGATTAACTAAACCTTGAAAACAAATACTGGCTGCCAACATCAATAACAAGGCTGCCGTTAATTGAATTTTCTCAGCGCTTTTGGCAAACAGGATATGCCAGCACCACACGATAATACCTGCAATCATGAAACCGAATGTCGTTAGTAACGGCAATGTTGCTTGAGCCAACGTTTCATCATCTAACCCGTACGCGTGCGGCACAACGCATAAAGCGATCCCCATCGAGCAGAGAATGCCCACAACGGGTAGAACTCGATGGAAAGCTTGTAAACGCGAGCGCGCTATCGTTAGTAGAAGGTGCGCGAAAATCGCGCCCAACAAACCAACCAACAGCAACATGGCGATAGAAGCTGACCAATGACTCTGCTCTGATATCTGAATCGCGACATAAGCTAAGGCAAGGCCGTTCGCCAAATACAGTGCCCATAACGGGCCTTCATCTCGAGTTTTCTTGGTTTGAACTTGTGAATAGAAATAGAAGATGGAAAAGACGACCAAAAAGGCTTCAATTTTTAGTGAAGCCACTGCCAACCAAAGCACACCAATGGCTGGCAAGACGCGATGAATACGGCCACGTTGTCCAGGACAAATATCCCCTTTGACCAGCACTAACGTCAGTAAGATTTGCGCACCGAGCAGCATGGGTGAAAAAACAGAAAGTAAGGTTTGAATCATAATCTAAACATCATCTGGAAACATCTGGGCGCGATAATAGCAAAGAGTAAGCGCGGATGCCCAGAGAAGGTTACTGACTTTCGGCCAAATACCTCAGCACGTCCGCTTGAGTCAATAAGCCTTTATAACGAGTGTTATCGACCAGTACCCATGGAAAATCATGTCCTTTTTCGATCAAATTCACTACTTGGTTTAGCTCGGTGTACGCGTCAAGCTGAGTGAAATGAAATTTCATGATCTGACTCACGGGCTTACGCCATACGGCCGCTTCACGCGTGGTTTCAAGATCGGTTCCCATGTTCGGCGTCAGATATAAATTGAGTGAGGCCACATCGACGATGCCGACACACTCTCCTTGATTTACGACTGGCAGCACATCAACTTTAGTCGATTTAATATACTGATAAGCAAGAGAGATTGGCTCACTGGGATCCAAATGTGGTTTCCCCTCTTTGAACAGATTGAGCAAACAGTTGGGCTTTCGCTCTTGTTCCACTTTAGCGCCTGAATACGCAAAACGGTTACGATACTCCTTGGCCCGAACCAGTTCCTTAAGCGGTAGTGGTTTTGAAAAAATATAGCCTTGTATGTAGTCAATACCCAATGATTTAAGCACCCAAACCTCATGCTCTGTTTCCACCCCTTCAGCAACCACTTTCACGCCGAGTGTGTGCGACAGCTCAGTGATCATTTTAACAATGCTGTACTTATTGCTGTTGACCTGAATGTCTGTGACAAACTCGCGATCTATTTTTAAATAATCAAAATTGCAATCACTGAGGTAGGTAAAAGAGGAATAACCCGTACCAAAATCATCAATCGCAACCGTTACGCCACGCGATCGAAGAGCATTGAGGGCATCAACCTGATGAGATTGACTATCAAAATAGGCGCTTTCGGTTAGCTCAATGGTGACTGATTGAGGCGTATCCGTGTAGCGATCAATGATCTCCATGGTATTGGTTAAAATCTGCGTCGCATCCATTTTGGTATTGAAAGAGCGGTTGATCGTTACCCCAACACCTTGGCCAAACAAGGTTTTTATCTTTGGTAAATCTTGCAAAGACAAGATACTGACACAACGATCAAGCTCGGCAATCAAATCCAGATCTTCCGCGATACCAATCATTTCTTGCGTGGTAAAAGGTAAATCGGGCACAGGCTTAAAACGGCATAACGCTTCGAATTTCGCAATGTTCCATGTTTTAGTATCGACAATTGGTTGGTAGTGTATCTCCAAGTCTTTCTGCGCAATCGCTTTAGCGACTCTGTCTTCCAAGTTTTTTCTACGTTTCACTTGTTGATGTATTTCACTGTGATAGAAACTGATGTTACGAGCTTCCCCTGCATGTTGTTCAAGCATTGCTTGCATCGCATGCGTCACCATTCGAGCTGGCGTTTTGGCATCGAACCCTAAAACAGACACACCAATTCGGCCATTAATAATCGCGGTATGTGAGCTGGATTCGTTCTTTAACTCTTTCATAAAGCGACGGATCGCATGCTGGATGAGACGAAAATCTGTGTTTTTTTGGCACTCTAAACAACTCAAACTCACTAAATAAATATCTTTTCCCACATAGCCCACCAACTTAGCTTCTTTACAGCGCGCCAAAAAACTGGAAAGCATTAAAGTTTCTACATGGTGTCGCTCTGATTCAAACGCAGGTTGAAAAGCCAAAACAATTTGTGTTTGGCCTTTGGGGTACTCCATGCAATATGTTTCGAGCAAGGCTTTAAACTTTTGTTCGGTAGGCAGTTGCGTCAAAAGATCGATATCCCCAAGTGCCGTATCGGCTACGCGGTGAAGATTATCGGCTAAATCAAGCGTCATCCCTACAAAGAACACTCGGCCATCTTGCAGTACGATTTTTTGAATAGTTAATTCTTGTGGTGCAACCAGCCCAGATGCCCGACGATTGAGAATAACACCGCTCCAATAATCTTTGGTATTGATGTCATGCCACATCGATTGGTAAAACTCTTTGGAATGCTTGCCTGCATTAAATAGGTTGGCTTTTAATCCAAGTAGCTCATTTTGTTTGAAACCTGAATGCTGCTCAAAATAGTGGTTACAAGCCAAAACCCGCGTTTGATCGTCGGTTAGGATCAAACCATGATGTGTATTATCAAACACTCCTTCAAAAAGCTTGGCCACCTCTTGCAATGATTCCAGTTTGAGCAGCGGTCGAATCGTACCTTGCAACTGCGTGAGAGAGGTACGCTCGATAAAAATCTCCACATAAGTTAACGCCTGATCCGAAATAATAAGGTTGCAATTTAAGGCATGGCTTTTGCCACTTTCAATCACATACTTGAAGCAGCGCTTCATCTCTGCAGCTTTGCTCGGCGTCATATAACGCAATAATTCTTGAATATTGGCTATCGAAACACGGGAATGAAGTAACGCATTCGCCGCTTTCAGATCACAAATAAATTCGGAAGTCGTTAGGTTAAACGACCAATCAATCGCATCATATCGAGCCACTGGCGGTTCTCGAAGGTCTGCCTTTTCTCGTAGCTCTTGAGACTTCACCTGTGCCATATAGACTCCAACTCATTCAAATGATTTACCATTAATGGCCACAGCATAGAGCAAAACTTAATCACAAGCCGTGAGTTAGCACTAATGATGTAAATGCAGTTGCTTATTTATTATTTTAGGCCAGACAAGCCATATAAAAAAACGCCGAACATCAATACACCTCAAAAGGAGTAGCCTAGAACTATCGTAATCGAAAGAAAACAATGGATACAAAATGACCAATTGGTTCATTTTGTAAGCTACTGAAATACATTAACTTGCCTTATCTGATTAATATATATTGTCGATATGATAATTATCATTGATTGACGAGATTCATCAGCCCCTATATGGTACCGTTCCCACACCCAAGAGGTGCTGGAAAAACTAATCCGAGGTACTAATGAACAACCCCCTTTTTTCAGTCGCGCTAGGAGCGCTTCTGTTTACATCTTTTGAGTTCAGTGCTTCTGGAACGGAATCTGGAATATCAACTAGAATCATCAATGGAACCCCTGCTGACGCGGGTAACTTTCCCTTTATGGTTGCCTTACACTATTCAACTCTTAAAAGCTCTTTTTGTGGTGGCAGCTACTTGGGTGATAAGTATGTACTTACCGCCGCTCACTGCGTAGCAGGAAAAAACCCGCTCAATGCTGAGGATATTGAAGTGACGGTTGGAGCGTATGACTTACGTACTAATGCTGGTCGCCGGGTAAAAGTCAAACAAATCTATTATCATGAAGCTTATGATGATGAAACTCATGCTGACTATAACGAAAGATCCAACGACATCGCCATTCTTGAATTAGAAAACTCATTACCAATACAAGCAGTCACTCGCCCTAATACTGGTGCACTTGATACGCTAGCCGCTGGCACGGCTTTAGAGATAATTGGCTTTGGGGCAACGAGTTACAGCCAACTGTTGAATAAATCGAGCAATCCTTCTCAAATCTTGCGTAAAGCCGAAATATCGTTAATTGGTACTGCACAGTGCAGAACTTTGGGTGGCGGCTATTTAGATATACAAAATGATGCTTTTTGTGCGAGCAGTTACCCGCAAGATACCTGCCAAGGTGATAGCGGTGGCCCCGTTTTTATCAATGACGGCGGTAATTTTATTCAATATGGTGTCGTTAGTTGGGGGCGTGGTTGCGGCTTACAAGACGCGGCTGGCGTTTATGCCAAAGTCGACCATTTTAATGATTGGCTGACTCAAAGAACATCAAAGGTTTCTTTCCGACAATCTCAACACAAAAACGAGATTAAATATGGGCTTCATACCCATCGCTTTAATTTTGTAAACGGCTCTGATGAGATTATTACCGCAAACAACGTCACACTGTCTCCAGCTTCTGCAAATATCACAGCCGAAAACTGTTCACAAGGCTTGGCTCCGAGTAGCCAATGTTATGTTGATGTTTCTTATACCATTGATTCAATGACACCTGCTGATGTGCGCTTAGAGATTGACACTAACAGCCCACTAAATTTAGGAACCGTCACCTCATCACTAAAGCTCAATACGGTTCTACAACCTGCTGCAAAATCACTAGAGGGGTTAATTACCATACCCAATAGCAGTATTAGTGTGAATGTAAACCCTTGGCTAGAAGAAGGTGGTTGGCTACGTTC
>NZ_NDIO01000297.1:0-12717 GCF_002241085.1 Vibrio sp. V03_P4A6T147 | reverse complement strand
CGCCTCTGCAGCTTGGGTCAAGGTTTTGTGTTGCGTAATCGAAGTGAATACTTTCAATTGCTTAAGAGAAATATTGGCAGCCATAATTTTGTTTAATTAATCTGAACGTGTGTTCTATATATTTAGATATATCAGAACAAAAGGCAAGCGTATGATAGCGACATTGAACAACTACTTTGTTAGTTCTGATGAGAGGTCAATATGATTCGAGCAGCAAAAGCGAAAGTTATGGGTGCGCCAACCCCTATGGCGGGTTTAGCTCTAGGCATCGCAAGCTTGGGTTGGAGTTGGGAAAACTTTGCACCATTACAAGGTTATGGACAATTAAGTGGGGCCGTTATTGCCAGCGTGTTACTGGTGGTTCTTGCGTTTAAATTTCTCTTTCATGGCCACTTATTACGCCAAGATCTCGCTCATCCGGTCGTGGGCAGTGTTGTGCCTACTTTTGCGATGGGCACCATGGTGGTTTCCAATTCATTAGGCCATTTTTACCCAATGGCTGGTGATGCGTTATGGCTATTTGCTGTGGGTTTACACATCATCTTCTTGGTTAGTTTTTTGTACCATCGTGCGCAGTCTTTTGAACTTCACCACATGGTGCCAAGTTGGTTCGTTCCACCTGTGGGTATTATTGTGGCCGACGTGGCGTTTTCTGGAAACCCAGCACTTGCACCAATCGCAAATGCAACCATGATGTTCGGTTTAGTCGCTTATGCGGTGATGCTGCCGATGATGATTTACCGTTTTATGTTCACACATGAAGTTCCAGATGCAGCAAAACCAACTATGGCTATTTTGGCGGCGCCAGCGAGCCTCTCATTGGCTGGTTACTTAACTGTCACGGCTAACCCATCGCCAGTGATTATCGGCATTTTATTTGGTATTGCCGTGTTAATGACAACGATTATCTACTTAGCTTTCTTTAAATTATTACGCTTGCCTTTTAGCCCAGGCTACGCAGCGTTTACCTTCCCAATGGTGATTGGTGCAACGGCGCTATTTAAACTCACACATTGGATGGAAACCGTTGGGGTGAGTGCTGAGTATGTACAGCAAGTGCATTGGTTAGCTGGGTTAGAGTTGATTGTGGCAACTATTGTGGTGGGTTATGTTGCTATTCGTTACTTAAATTTCTATCAACCTCATCGCGTGCTACTCAGCAGCATGAATGAGCTAGAAGAGCAAGATGAACACGCATTGAACTGTGAAATGAAATAGCCTGCAGTTTAGGCAATTCAAAACATAAAATCCTCAAGTATAGAATGCACTTATGCTAATCTCAGTCCTTATTGTGACAAGAAAAGCGTGAGTGCATTTTGTTTACTGTCTACCATTCCAATAAAGTCGATACCTTAAAGATCCTACTCGTGCATTTGATCAAAAGTGCACCGTTAGCCAACCCCTTTGAGAAAGAGCAGATCTTGGTGCAAAGCCCGGGGATGTCGCAATGGCTCAAAATGGCCTTAGCGAAAGAGCTCGGTGTGGCAGCGAACCTTGAGTTTCCTCTACCGGCGACCTTTATCTGGGACATGTTCACTAAAGTGCTACCTGATGTACCTAAGCGCAGCGCTTTTAACAAAGAAGCGATGACGTGGAAATTGATGCATCTGTTGCCAACTTTGCTCACGCTCGACCCCTTTGCCCCTTTGCAGCGTTACCTTGAACAGGATGATGACCATTCCAAGCTCTATCAGTTGGCCGAGAAAATTGCCGATATTTTTGATGGTTATTTAGTCTACCGCCCCGATTGGATTGCCAAGTGGGAGGCGGGCGATGATGTGAGCGAGATTGGTGATGAGCACCCATGGCAGCCGATATTATGGCAAGCCTTATATCAATACACGCTAGATCAAGGCCAGTCGCACTACCATCGTGCCAATCTCTATCAAAGTTTTATTGATCAGCTTGCGCGTGGCTCGGTTGATTTAACCAAACTGCCTAAACGTTTGTTTATTTTCGGTATTTCGTCACTGCCGCCTCGTTATATGGATGCACTCAAAGCGTTGGGCGATCAGATTGATGTTCACTTGATGTTTACCAACCCTTGTCAGCATTATTGGGGCGATCTTCGAGATAGAAAAACGCTCGCCAGACTGCACAGTCAGCAACGTAAAACGTTCGCCTTACAAGGTGATGAGATTCAGTTTGAAGGGCAACGCTCGCCGCTTAAAGGTGACATTGAAGCTAACCTCGTGGATGAATTGCATACCGAAGCTGCGGTTGGCAATGAGTTATTAGCCTCGATGGGAAAACTTGGGCGCGATAATCTTTTTTTACTCTCCCAAACGGAAAATGAAGAGCACGAATTTTTTATTGATCTGCCACGCGATAACTTATTGCATCAGTTGCAGGCCGACATTTTACATTTGCAAGAGCATCGCGATGATAGTCAACTGGACAGTAGCGACCACAAACAAGTGATTGCTTTGGATGATCCATCGCTCACTCTTCATGCTTGCCATAGCCCGATGCGAGAAGTGGAAGTGTTGCATGATCAATTGCTGGCAATGTTTGATGCTGACCCTGAACTGAAACCGCGCGATATTATTGTGATGGTGGCGGACATCAATGCTTACAGCCCAGCCATTGCGGCGGTATTTGGTAACGCGCCGGGTGAGCGCTTCATTCCTTACTCCATTTCAGACCGTACGGCAGATCAAGAGAGCCCGATCTTAGCGGCATTTATGCAATTAGTGCATTTACCCGATTCTCGCTGCCTAGCGTCAGAGTTATTAGAGCTGCTTGAAACTCCTGCGATGATGGCAAAATTTGAGCTTAATGAGCAAGACTTTGCGCAAGCTAAATTGTGGGTAGAAGAGTCAGGCATTCGCTGGGGGCTCAATGCGAGCACCGCGCAACAATTTGAGTTGCCGCAGACCGAACAAAATACTTGGCAATTCGGGATTGAGCGCATGTTACTTGGTTATGCCATGCCTGCCTCAGCAGGTTTATTTACGCAAGGCGAAGTGACGCTCGCGCCTTATAATGAAGTGCAAGGCATGAACGCTGAATTGGCGGGTAAATTAGCGCACTTTATTCAGCAAGTGAGCCATTACCGCGAGCAGTTAGCACAAATCCAAAGCGTCGACGAGTGGCGTCGCTTGCTCGGTGAGATGCTTGGCGCTTTTTTCAAGGTTGAGCTGGAAGGGGAGCTCGCACTCAAGTCGATTCGCGACACCTTGTCGCAGTTAAAAGATCAACTGGCCGAGGCCGGTTATGAGCAAGCACTTGCGCCAAGTATTATTACTCAATATTTGCAAAACAAATTGTCAGGTACGCGCATCAGCCAGCGCTTTCTGGCGGGACAAGTCAATTTCTGTACTTTAATGCCAATGCGTTCCATCCCTTTTAAAACCGTTTGTTTACTAGGAATGAACGATGGCGTTTACCCGCGCACTATGCCAGCCGAAGGGTTTGATTTGATGAACGGTCGCACCCGCGCTGGCGATCGCTCGCGGCGTGACGATGACCGCTATTTGTTCTTAGAAGCGATGCTCTCGGCGCAGCAAACCTTGTACATCAGCTACGTCGGACGCTCAATTCAAGATAATACCGAACGCGTTCCTTCAGTGTTGGTCTCTGAGCTTTTAGAGTATTGCCAACAAAATTACTGTTTGGTCGGGGATGAAGCGCTTGGCAGCGATCAATCGGCCAAAAATTTAGCCTGTGCTTTAACGACCACTCACGCCATGGTGCCTTTTAGCCCTAATGCTTTTTTGAGTAAAACTGGTAGCTATGCCAAAGAGTGGCTACCTGCCGCCAGTCGGCAAGGGCGAGCCAGTGGTGAGTTTAATCTCGCCCTAAGCGATTATTTACAAGGGGCGAGCTTTCCTGTCAGTTTAGATCTGGTTGAGCTGCAACGGTTTTGGCGTTTGCCTGTGCAATATTTCTTTAACCGTCGCCTTAAAGTGACGTTCGAGCCTCCGTTACCGGTAATGGAAGATGATGAACCCTTTGCCTTAAACGGCTTGGAGAGCTACCAGTTACGCGATGAACTGCTAGAGTTGCTGCTTGATCAACCCAATTCACCGCATGCCCTTGAGAGATTCATTGACCAGCAGCGCGCGCAAGGAAAGTTACCGATTGGTGCTTTTGGAGCCTTGGAATTTGAAACTAATCGCGTGCAAGCACAAGAATTGGCGCAAAGAATCGCTTTCTTATGCCATTCGCCACTTGATGACCAAGAGATCGATCTGCGATTTGAATTGTTTGGTGAAGGCAAAAACGTACAACTGACGGGGTGGCTGACTAAGCGCTATCAATCCGGTTTAGTGCGCTACCGCAGTGGTTCGATTCGCGCGCAGGACTATTTAGCCGCGTGGATTGATCATCTCTCACTAGCGGCGATGGGCGAAAGTCAACCTACTCATTTTATGGGCTACGATCGTAAAGAAGGTGTGCAGCATTTTATTTATCCGCCCATGCCCGATACCGAACAAGCCAAAGCGTTGCTCGCAGAACTGGTGGGTTTGTTTTATCAAGGTATGACAGCGCCGCTCGCTTACTTTCCAAAAACCGCGTTAGCCTGTGTGGAAGCTGGCTTCAGCCGTGGTCAATGGGTTGATGATCGCGATAAATCGCTCAAGAAAATGGCCGATACCTTTAATGAAAGTTACATGAGCCACGGTGAAGGAAGCAATGTTTACATCGCGCGGATTTGGCCGCAGTGGAATGAAGCCTTAGCTGAGCAGGTGCGTTTATTGGCCACGTTGGTGATGCAAGGGCCACGATTGTGGCTTCAAGTGGCGCAGGATGTTTAGCGATGGATAACTGCTTGGAAAGTAAAGTGGCCGCCAGTCAATCATTATTGTGTAGGGCGTTTTCTGTACGGCCACAGGTCAGAGGGACCATGATTTGGTTGGTTCGCATCATCGTGAGATTGACGAAACACGTGGCGCGGATAGTAAAGGCTGCCCGTTTGGCGAACCGTGAGAAAGATCTCACAACGTCTTAATTTATAAACTTATTTTGATTATTCATACCATTATTCAAGCGCGATCACATTCGCTTGCGTATTCAAAGGCTAACTGTTTATGAGTATGACCCCGGCTACGGTCACAACACCATTAAATACCCTTACGTTCCCGCTGCACGGTGCAAGGCTTATCGAAGCGTCGGCGGGCACAGGTAAAACCTTCACCATTGCAGGTTTGTATTTGCGCCTGTTACTTGGGCATGGTGATGCAAAGTCACGTCATCAAGTGCCACTAACGGTCGATCAAATTCTAGTGGTTACTTTTACTGAAGCTGCCACTGCTGAGCTTCGCGACCGTATTCGGCGGCGCATTCATGAGGCGCGTATCGCTTTTTCGCGCGGTTTCAGTGATGACCCTGTTATCAAACCGCTACTTGAGCAAACCCGTCATCACAAGCAAGCGGCGCAAATATTACTGCAAGCGGAACGGCAGATGGATGAAGCGGCAGTCTATACCATTCACGGTTTTTGCCAGCGTATGCTCACCCAAAATGCGTTTGAATCGGGAAGCCGTTTTAATCACGAATTTGTGACCGATGAAAGTCATCTAAAAGCGCAAGTGGTCGCGGATTATTGGCGTCGTCAGTTCTATCCGTTGTCGATTCAGCTTGCTGCGGAAGTGCGCCGTTTATGGTCATCACCAGCGGCGCTGCTTGAAAAAATCAGTGGCTATTTAACTGGCTCGGCGCTAACGCTCTCTGTTGAAGCGATGAGTGGCGATTTAAGCGCGCTTTATCAATCGTGCCTGTCACGCATAGAGTCGTTAAAAAAGCAGTGGCTTGATTCATGCGATGATTTACCGCCGTGCATTGAAGCTTCAGATTTGCATGCAGCAACCAAGAAAGCGTTACTGAAACGGCTAGAAGGGTTAGCGTTGTGGGCAAGCAACCCACAGCATGAATTGAACCTACCGAGTGAATTACAAGAGTTTGCACAAAGCGCGTTGGAAGCTAAGTCGAAAAAAGGTCAACCCCCGCAACATGCGCTGTTCACGACCATTGAGCTCTTTTTGCAACAACCCATCAGCTTAGAAGCGCCGCTGCTGGCGCACGCTATTACTCATTGCCGAGCCATGCTTGCCAAAGCGAAAGCACAAAAGCAGTGGTTATCGTTTGATGATTTGCTCACTCAGCTTTCTGCCGCGATAGATAATGATGAGCTGGGCATACTGACTGAGCGGATTCGCAGCCTTTACCCCGTTGCGATGATCGATGAATTCCAAGATACCGATCCGCTGCAATACAGTATTTTTAGCCGCATTTATCTGCCTAAGGCTGAATGCGGTTTGTTTATGATTGGCGACCCAAAACAAGCGATTTACGCGTTTCGTGGTGCAGACATTTTTACCTACATCAAAGCGCGTAAACAGGTGAGCGCACACTACACCTTGGGGACCAACTGGCGTTCTAGCGCGAATATGGTCAATGCCGTCAATCAGATTTTTAGTACGCCTGATAGTGCTTTTATCTACGACCAAGACATTCCCTTTTTACCCGTTGAAGCCAGCCCAAATGCGCAGCAGCGTCAATGGTGGCTTAACGGAACCGTGCAACCTTCGCTCACCTATTGGCTGCAAGAAGCGCAAGACAGTCCGTTGCCAAAAGGCGAATACCTGCAATGCATGGCCAAAGCGTGCGCCAGCCAAATTCAGACAATTTTGAGCGCCGCGCAGCATCAACAAGCGTACTTTGATACTGCTAAAGGGCAAAAGAGCGTGCAAGCCGGTGACATCGCAGTCTTAGTACGGACGGGTAATGAAGGTCGTATGGTGAAAGAGGCGCTTGCCACGCAAGGCATTGCCAGTGTTTATCTCTCGAACCGCGATAGTGTTTTTAGCAGCGAGGTAGCACAAGATGTACAGCGTCTATTGCAAGCGGTACTGACTCCTGAACATGATCGCGCCTTGCGGGCTTGTTTGGCCTCACCACTTTTCGCGTTAGATGCTGCCAGCTTGGATGATTTAAACAACGACGAATCGGTATGGGAAAGCGCGGTTAACGAATTTAAACAGTATCGCCAATTGTGGCTTGAGCGCGGTGTGCTTCCTATGTTGCGCAGTGTGATGAGTAAACGTCACGTCGCTGAACGTTGGCTGGAAGAGCCGCAAGGTGAGCGCTCACTGACCGATTTTATGCACATCGGTGAGCTACTACAGCAAGCGCGACAAGATATTGATAGCGATCACGGTTTGCTGCGTTGGCTGGCACAAGCTATCAGTGACGCCGAGCATGGCCTAGGGGGCCGTGATGATCAAATTCAACGTTTGGAATCCGAACGCAACTTGGTGCAGATCGTCACTATTCACAAATCGAAAGGTTTGGAATACGACTTAGTGTTTCTGCCGTTTGTGGTCAGCTACCGAGAGGCAAGTGAAGGCAAATATCATGATGCCGTGAATGAGGAAACGGTGCTGGATATTACCGCCAGTGAAGCTTCTCTCAAGCAAGCAGATAAAGAGCGGCTTGCGGAAGATCTGCGCTTGATTTATGTAGCGCTGACTCGTGCTGTGTATGGCTGTTTTATCGGCATTGCGCCGCTGCGTAATGGCCGCTCCACCAAAGAGCCAACCGGTGTGCATTTAAGTGCCATTGGCTATCTGCTGCAAAATGGTCAAGCCGCAGGCATTGCCGATCTTAACGCTGCGTTGCACGCTCAATCTAATCAATACATTCGTATCTCTGAGCCACCAGCCGAGCAACCAGAGCCCTTTAAAGCGTTGAGCGTCGAGACGCCGGTATTGAGTGCCAAAACACTGCAAGCGCAGATTGACCGTTTTTGGCGAATGACCAGCTATTCTGGGTTGGTAAAACAAGGTGTGAAACACGCTAGCCACGACGCGAGTTTAGAAGTCTCAGGCTTTGATATCGACTCTGTTGATGAGCAAGCGGAAGCTTTACTGGTTGAGCCCGAACGTTCCATTTTTACTTTTCCACGCGGTGCAACGCCCGGTACTTTTTTGCACTCTCTCTTTGAGGAGGTCGAGTTTACTGAGCCTGCTAGCAGCGATGCTAACCAAAAAGTGATACTGGATTTACTGGTGCGAGAACAAATCGATATTGAATGGTTACCAGTGTTACAAACGCTGGTCGATACCGTGTTACAGACACCTTTAGATGGCAAAACGTTGCGTTTGAACCAAAAAACCGCCACTCAGCGCTTGGTTGAAATGGAATTTCTATTACCGATAGAAGTACTGAGCGCTCCTGCATTGAACCGTGTCATTCAACGCCATGATCCACTGTCGGCCAAAGCTGGAGATCTTGGTTTTTACACTGTGCAAGGCATGCTGAAGGGCTTTATTGATTTGCTGTTTGAGCATCAAGGAAAGTATTACGTGCTGGACTGGAAGTCGAATCATTTGGGGGATGATGTGAGCGCCTATCATGGCGAGCGTTTGAAAGCGGCGATGGCAGAGCATCGCTATGATTTACAATATCAACTCTACGCATTGGCGCTGCATCGATTCTTACGCAGCCGTCTAGCAAACTATGACTACCATCGCCATTTTGGCGGAGTCTATTATCTCTTTTTGCGCGGCATGGATGGCGAGTCTGAGCATGGGATTTTCTCAACCAAACCGAGCTTTGAACTGCTTGATGAGATGGACAGATTGATTGATGGAGAAACCGTAGATACTCGCGCGACCGATGCAGGGCAAATGGAGTTAGATTTATGAGCAGTACGCTAATGATAACGCTTAAGCAGTTAGCGGAAAAAGGCGCTATGCGTCAGTTAGATTACCAATTCGCGCGTTTTATCGAACAAAAAAGCCAGCAGCAACTTGGCGCTGAACATAGCCAAGCGCTCGGATTTATTGCCGCGGTGGTCAGTGCTGAATTGGCCAAGGGGCATATCTGCTTACCTTTAGTGGATGCTTCAACGGCGCAGGGTGTTGATCTCACGGCTAAGTTAGGCTTGTTTGGTGAGGCTGCATTGGCGGTCAATCAGCACCTATTGGCGATTGATTGGCCTTGGCTACTCAACCGTTCAGACTTAGTCGGACAACAAGGGGAAGCGGTGCCTTTAATGTTTGATGGGCAACGTTTATACCTACACCGTTATTGGCATTATGAAGTTACCTTAGCACAGCGTTTAATCAGCTTTGGGACACCTATGAGCCTAAAGCCTACTGATGTCCAAAAGCTAAAGTTGCTGCTTGATACGCTGTTTGCGCGTCAATACCACTTTCTGCTCCATGCGCTTCGCCAATTGCCAGAGACAGCCAATGCATCAGCACGCCAGCAACAAGTGTGTGATTTTCTGGATGTGGTCAACGCCGATGAACTTGATTGGAATGAGATTGATCAAGTCATTAGCCAAGCACGTACGGCGAAAGAACTCGAGGCATTAGAGACGCTTATCCCGCAAAGTGCTTGTATCAACTGGCAAAAAGTCGCAGCCGCAGTGGCACTGACACGCCGCTTTGCCGTGATTTCTGGCGGGCCGGGAACCGGTAAAACCACCACGGTTACCAAATTACTAGCCGCTTTGATTACTCAAGCCCAACAGCAAGGTGAGACGCCCACCATTAAATTGGTCGCACCAACGGGTAAAGCCGCGGCACGTTTAACGGAATCGATCGGTAAAGCGGTGGCTGAACTGGCGGTTGAGCCGGCGTTGAAAGCGGCGATTCCCACCGAGTCGAGCACTCTTCACCGTTTATTGGGCGTCATACCTAACAGTGTTGAGTTTCGTCACCATCAGCGTAACCCGCTGCATTTGGATATATTGGTGGTTGATGAAGCATCGATGGTCGATTTACCTATGATGGTCAAGTTAATCGAGGCATTACCCAAACACGCACGCTTGATTTTACTGGGTGATAAAGACCAACTCGCGTCAGTCGAAGCGGGCGCTGTGCTGGGGGACATTTGTTCATTTTTGACCTTAGGCTACAGCCGATCTCACAGCGAACACTTAGCCAAGTTAACGGGTTATCAAACCTTGATTACTCATTCACACCCTAACGCAAGCCCGATTTCAGACAGCTTATGCATGCTGCAAAAAAGCTACCGCTTTGATGTCCGATCAGGCATTGGTCAATTAGCAAAAGCGATCAATGCTGGGCAAGTGGCTATGGTGGATGAGGTGTTAAAACGTAATTATGCTGATATTACGCACCACTCACTCAGCAGTGAAAGCTATAACCTAATGCTGAAAACCTTAGTCAAGGAGTATGGCCGTTATCTCACGCGCATCGAGAGTTCTGGTGCTTATACTGCGGAAACTCAAGCCCAAAAAGCCAAAGCCGTATTGGATTGCTTTAATCAATGCCGTTTGCTTTGCGCTATTCGTGAAGGGGATTTTGGGGTAAGTGGTTTGAATCAACGTATTGAACGTGCGCTGGTCGCACGTAAGTTGATCAAGACTCAAGATGAGATTTGGTACCACGGCCGACCCGTGATGGTGGCGCGTAATGATCATGGGCTGGGTTTGTATAATGGTGATATCGGCATATGCATGCTTGATACGAGCGAGCAAGAACCGCGTTTGAAGGTGTATTTTGAGCTGCCAGATGGTAGCGTGAAAGCTATTTTACCAAGCCGCGTACCAGAGCACGAAACAGCCTATGCGATGACCATTCATAAATCACAAGGCAGTGAGTTTGATCTAACGCTGATGATTTTACCGCCTGATTTTAGCCCGATATTGACCAGAGAGCTTATCTATACTGGCATTACGCGCGCCAAGAAGCAGCTGATGCTTTTTGCTGACATGGGAACGATGAAACGAGGGCTCAAGATAAAAACGCAGCGAGCCAGCGGCTTAGTTACGAGATTAGACAAGAGACTAGCGTAAATCAGCAACTAGGATAAACGAGTTTGAGCAGTCCCCACACAGTTTGAAGTTTACATGGTATGTTGAATTCATTCCGTTGTTTGGGGGAAGCTCAATTACTGATTTGGTGTGCTGCTATGCGAAAGCATGAGTAAAAGAGATGTTTCTGATTTTATAACGATCTTGCGAGCTGAGTATAAAGACTCGTAGCTTGTCGTTAACGGGAAATACGCAATGCACATGTTGGCCTTCAAGGAATTGGTTATCAGCCATATCCCAAAAGCTTTGAAGTGAGTTACAAATAACAGTTTTCATAGAATTTTTGCTCTTAAGTACGTGTCGTAGTAAAAGCAATCCGTGCAAGCCGACCTACTGGTATCTGACCAATCGGTATAAAGCCAAGTTCCTGTGTTGTTCATTAAATGTACATCATTAATGATGTCGGCGGATTCTACACATAATATTAAGTTAAATAAAGCGCTTATTTTGTATACAAAATAATGAAAACGTTTGCACTTGAACAAAGATAAACTATTCACCATAACTTAACGAATAAATACAATATCCTGACGTTAGAGCGTCAGTACTAAAATTTTTGAACGGCGTTGATAGTTGTACAAACTCTGTTTAGTTATCGGTAACGATTCCACACCGACTTCATAAAAACCTTGTTCTCTAAACCAATGCAAACTGTGCGTTGTCAAAACAAAGAGGCGATCTAAACGCATCGATTTTGCTTGTTGCTTCATGTGATTGAGTAACAATAAACCGCGGTTGCCGTCCCGATACTCCTGGTGAATAGCGACACACGCCATTTCTGCCATGCCCTCTTCTGGGTAAGGGTAAAGTGCGGCGCAACCAATCAATAAGCCATCTTTATCAATAATCGTGAATTTGTGGATCTCTTGCTCTAACTGCTCACGTGAACGCCGTACTAATATTCCTTGTTCTTCTAACGGGCGGATTAAATCGAAAATTCCGCCGATATCATCGATCTGTGCCTGACGGACTTGTTCGGCACTTGCCATGACAATCTGAGTACCGATCCCGTCAAAAGAGAACAACTCTTGGATCAAAGCACCATCTTGTTTGTAACTGACTAAGTGACTACGTGGCACACCTGCGCGGCACGCTGAAACGGCGGCTCGCAGAAAGCGTGAGGTACCTGAGCTATTATCCTGAACTTGGTCAGTATCTGCTTCAATACGCTGCATTATCCGTTCAACATCAGATGGGAACAGTTCAGCAATTGCGTTGCCTTGCTCATCGATAATGCCTTGCTCTGAGCAAAATCCGATCAGCTTATCTGCTTTTAGGCGTATTGCGACTTGTGTGGCTACTTCTTCAGAGAGCAAATTAAAACATTCGCCAGTGACGGAACTCGCAATAGGCCCCAGTAGCACGATCGAACCTTGGTCAAGCATACGGTTGATGCCTTCAATATCAATACGGCGAATGCGGCCACTGTGGCAATAATCGACACCATCATCTATACCTAATGGTTGAGAGATAACAAAATTACCACTAACGATATTGAGCTGAGTTCCTGCCATTGGCGTGTTATTTAAGCTCATTGAAAGGCGTGCTGTGATAGCGAGTTGGAGCTGCCCCGCGGCTTGCATGACTAAGCTGAGCGCTTCCTCATCAGTGACCCGAATGCCTTTGTGATAAGGAGTGGAGCAATGATGTGTCGCCAGAATTTGATTGATTTGTGGGCGAGCACCGTGCACCAAAACAATTTTGACACCAAGGCTATGCAGCAGTGCGAGATCGCTGATGATATTAGCGAAATTTTTATCGGCAATCGCTTCACCGCCGAGCATGATCACCATGGTTTTACCACGGTGAGCGTTAACATAGGGAGCAGATTGTCTAAATCCTTTAACGAGAGCTGTACTGCGAATTTTCACTCTGAGAGCACCTTGGTGTTTAAATATGTTCAAATAATGACTTTTTATTCACGT
>NZ_NDIO01000158.1:0-12824 GCF_002241085.1 Vibrio sp. V03_P4A6T147 | reverse complement strand
TATTATTTACTTACAAAGGAGTTGGTTGCTTGTTTGACCGTTACGAAGCCGGTGAGCGAGCGGTACTTGTTCATATCAACTTCACGCAAAAGGGTGAGTGGGATGATCTCAGCGAGTGTGAAATGCTGGTTTCTTCTGCTGGAGTGTCGACACTGCAAATTATTACTGGCAGCCGTCAAACTCCACACCCTAAATATTATGTCGGTGAGGGCAAAGCCCAAGAGATAGCGCATGCGGTTCAACTTGTTGAAGCGGATGTGGTGATCTTCAACCACGCCCTTTCTCCTGCCCAAGAACGTAATCTTGAACAACTATGCCAATGTCGAGTGATTGACCGTACTGGCCTCATCCTCGATATTTTTGCCCAACGAGCACGAACCCATGAAGGGAAGTTGCAAGTAGAGCTGGCACAATTACGCCACATCTCTACGCGATTAATTCGTGGTTGGACGCACCTTGAGCGACAAAAAGGCGGTATAGGCTTACGTGGACCTGGTGAAACGCAGCTAGAAACCGACAGACGTTTATTGCGTGAACGTATTAAAGCGATATTACGCCGCTTAGAGAAAGTCGCTAAGCAGCGAGAACAAGGACGCCGAGCTCGAAATCGAGCTGAGATTCCCACCATATCGCTAGTGGGTTATACCAATGCGGGGAAATCAACGTTATTTAATCGCATTACTGAAGCTGGGGTTTATGCAGCCGATCAACTGTTTGCTACCCTAGATCCTACCTTGCGGAAAATCGAATTGGCGGACGTTGGTACTGCCGTTCTCGCTGACACCGTAGGATTTATTCGTCATCTGCCGCACGATTTAGTTGCAGCATTTAAAGCCACGTTACAAGAAACTCAAGAAGCTGACATTTTGTTACATGTTGTTGATGCCAGTGATGAGCGTTTTCGTGAGAATATCAAAGCCGTCCATGATGTATTAGAAGAGATTGACGCCCATGAGGTGCCAACGCTTGTCGTCATGAACAAGATCGATAATCTAGAAGGCCAACAACCTCGCATCGAAAAAGATGATGAGGGAATACCGAGAACCGTGTGGTTATCAGCCATGGATGGACAAGGTATTGACCTGCTTTTCGAAGCATTGACAGAGCGATTAGCGAGTCAAGTCATTCAATATCAATTGTGTATTCCACCACTGCACCAAGGTCGCATTCGTAGTGCATTTTCACAAATGAAATGTATTCAACAAGAAGAATATGATCCAGATGGTAATTTGTTGATTAACATTCGTATGCAGCAAGTTGATTGGTTTAGACTAGAAAAAAGAGAAGAAGCAGTTTTGCGTGACTTTATAGTTACTTAAAGGACTGCTACAGTATAACGTCATATCAAATGATGGAGCTTTCTAATGGCGTGGAATGAGCCCGGTAATAACAACGGCAACAATGGCCGCGATAATGACCCTTGGGGTAATAATCGTGGTGACAAAAATAAAGGTGGCCGTGATCAAGGACCGCCAGATTTGGATGAGGTTTTCAATAAACTGAGCCAGAAACTGGGCGGACGATTTGGTAAGAAAGGCGGTAAAGGCCCTTCATTCTCTGGTGGTAGCGCAATTGGCTTTGGAGTCATTGCTGCAATCGCAGTTGCGGTGTGGTTCTTTTCTGGTTTCTATACGATTGGTGAAGCTGAGCGTGGCGTCGTGCTGCGTTTAGGTAAGTATGATCGCATCGTTGATCCAGGTTTGAACTGGCGTCCTCGCTTTGTTGATGAGGTGACGGCCGTTAACGTACAAGCGATTCGCTCACTACGTGCATCGGGTTTGATGCTAACCAAAGATGAAAACGTGGTCACTGTTGGCATGGATGTACAATATCGCGTGTCTGATCCATACAAGTACTTGTATCGTGTGACTAATGCTGACGATAGCTTACGCCAAGCAACTGACTCAGCATTACGTGCCGTGGTTGGTGATTCTTTGATGGACAGTATCTTAACCAGTGGCCGTCAGCAAATTCGTCAAAGTACCCAAACGACCTTGAATCAAATCATTGATAGCTATGATATGGGCTTAATGATTGTCGATGTCAACTTCCAGTCGGCTCGTCCGCCAGAGCAAGTGAAAGATGCGTTCGATGATGCGATTGCGGCGCGAGAAGATGAAGAGCGTTTCATTCGTGAATCTGAAGCGTATAAGAACGAAATTCTGCCTAAAGCAACAGGCCGAGCAGAACGTTTGAAGAAAGAAGCGCAAGGTTATACAGAACGCACGATTAACGAAGCATTGGGTCAAGTGGCACAGTTTGAAAAACTGCTCCCTGAGTATCAAGCCGCACCAGATGTGACACGTAATCGTCTCTACCTAGATACCATGGAAGAAGTGTATTCAAACACATCTAAAGTGCTAATTGATTCAGAATCTAGTGGCAATATGCTTTATCTACCGTTGGATCGAATTACAGGCCAAGACAGTAAGAATGACACCAAACGTCAAGATAAATCATCATCAACCTATGATCAGATAGAGCTTGATTCACCAACCAGCAGTGATACAGGTAATACACCGTCTCGCTCTAGCAATACACGTCAAGGGAGATACTAGTAATGCGTAAGTTAATGATCCCAGTATTAGTGATTGCACTGGTATTGATGTTGATGTCGCTGTTTGTGATTCCTGAAGGTGAGCGCGGTATTGTTGTCCGTTTCGGTCGTATTCTGAAAGATAACAATGAAATTGCTCGAATCTACGAACCGGGTTTGCATTTTAAAATGCCACTGTTTGATCGAGTAAGAACGTTAGATGCGCGCATCCAAACAATGGATGGCCGCTCTGACCGTTTCGTGACTTCAGAGAAAAAAGATGTGATCATCGATACCTATGTCAAATGGCGTATTGAAGACTTTGGTCAATACTACTTGGCAACGGGTGGTGGCAATGCATTGACGGCACAAGCACTGTTAGAGCGTAAAGTGACAGACATTCTTCGTTCTGAAATCGGTTCTCGTGAAATCAAACAAATTGTTTCAGGCCCACGTAATAAAGATGTCTTGCCGGAAAGTGCTGATGATGAAGTCGTCACGACTGAGGCTGCGAAACAAGCATTGGAAATCGATGGTCAGCGTGACCAAGTGATGGAAAATGTGTTGGAAGATACACGTAAAGGCGCACTGAAAGATTTAGGCGTGAGAGTGGTTGATTTCCGTATTAAGAAAATCAACCTCCCAGATGAGATCAGTGAGTCTATCTATCGTCGTATGCGTGCTGAACGTGAGTCAGTAGCTCGTAAACACCGCTCTCAAGGTCGTGAAAAAGCCGAAGTCATTCGCGCTCAAGCTGAACTTGAAGTGGCGACTATCTTAGCGGAAGCGGATAAAACGGCTCGCGTAACTCGCGGTGATGCTGATGCTAAAGCAGCGAAGATTTACTCAGATGTGTACAGTAAAGATCCTGAGTTTTACGGGTTCTTACGTTCGCTGAAAGCCTATGAGAAATCATTTAGCGAGAAGAGTGATATCTTGGTGCTTGATCCTAAGAGTGATTTCTTCAAGTACATGAATAACACCAAAGGTTTGACAACGAAATAATTGACCGTTGTTTATTCAAAGGCTCCTTCAGGGAGCCTTTGTCGTTTATTGGCTTTAAGAGAGAAGGCACTATGTCGAATTCAATCTGGCTTGCTGTGGGGCTGGTGTTAATTGCAGAAGGTATTGGACCGTTAATCGCCCCTAATGGCTGGAGAAAGATGGTGGCAGAGCTCAGCCAGCAGCCCGATCATCAACTGCGCCGCATCGGTGGTTGTGGGGGCATCATTGCGTACTACTTCGCACGATAGTGATGCACAATAGCGCGGTAACCGATTTATTATTATCAGTTTATTACTATCACTATCAATAGTGAGGTGGTGGAGTCTCTTCTGATGGATCCGCTAAATGTGAGGCATCCATATTTTTGACTTTACCAGCCACATATTTCATTTGGTCTTGCATTTTCGTCAGCATGAGCTGCTGTGTTGATAATGCTTGATTGAGTTCATCAATGGTTTGTTCTTGAAAAGCAAGTTGGCATTCCAAGTCACTAACACGCTGTTCTAATTGCTGAATATACTTATCGTTCATAACTAATCGTCGAGTTTCCAAGCTTGAGCAATACCTGCAGAGCTTCCGGTAATAATTCGTTGCTGATGATCAAAGGCCGCATCATACACCACCGCAGTGGGTGGGCGAGCATCTTTTAGCGGTTCTACTTCGAATCCTTGCTGTTTTTTACCACTTTGAGTATCCCAAACCGCGACTTGGCTTGAAGGATTCCCTGTCACAAGCAACCTGCCATCATCGGAAAAACGCGCCGTAGAGAAAATCAATTGTCGTGAAAAACTGCGCAATTTCGCCTGTTCCTTACCCGAGGAGAGATCCCAAATAATGGATTGATTACCACCATCGGAGGTAAAGGCTAATTTTCCCTCTCGCTGCAGCGCTACTCGATTCACCCGCTGCTCATGTTCAAACGATCGTAAAATTTGCCCACTTTGCGTATCCCAAAGGTAGGCAAAATAATCATTACCTCCCGTCAGAGCAAAGCGGCCATTGGGCGATAGGGCGACAGAATTCACTTTTTCTCGATGAGCAAGGAACTCTAGTCGACGTCCAGTGACTAAATCGACGTAAATCGCTTTACCATTGGATAAACCGAGTAGAACTTGTTTCCCGTTATTGGCAATGTCAATGTCTCGGATCAGCCCATCGGAGATGGACCACAAACCTTGAGCTTGTGTCCAACCTAAGTCCCATACGGCAAAGTTAATTTGGCTAGCGGTCACGGCAAAACGGCCATTATCGGAGAGTCGAATATGGGAAACGGTATTGGCTTGTGGGTCTTGAGGTCCCAATTCGGCTAAGGTTTTGTTTTGTTCAAGATCCCATAGAACGAGTTGTCTTTGTTTGGAATAGAGTAGCGCAAAACGACCATCGCGGCTTAAACCGAAACTGGTCGAACCGTTTGGTTCTATATCCCAACGTTGTACATCGCTGTTAGAGAAAAAACAGCCATTTAACATCAAGATGACAATGCAACCTAGGATTGAATGAGAAATTATTCGCATCAAGTCTAATTATCCGCTTTGAGTGTAAAGACAATCTATCAACATATCGCTATATTGGTACAACTCTGTTTAGCGCACCAGTTTTTCACTGAAATTTGTGCGTAATAACAAAAGGTTTGCCTACAAATTGGAGAAATAAATGAAATCATTGTTTAAAGTGTCACTGCTTGCGGCAACCGTCATGCTTGCAGTTGGCTGCCAGAAAGATGAAGCCCCGAAAACTGAAGCAGCACCTGCAGCAGAACAAGTACAAACGGAAGCGGGAAAAACGGTTCACTTTAAAACAGAAGATGACAAAGCGGCTTACGCGATTGGCGTCTCTTTTGCAAATTACCTCAGCACCAGCATTGAAAAACCAGCCGAAATTGGTATCAATCTGAATAAAGATCTGGTTCTAAAAGGGATTGAACATGTCTTCGCGGGCAATGCTGAGTTGAGTGAAGAAGAGACACGCGCAGCGCTAGAAGCTCTAGATAAACGCGTTTCTGAAACCATGCAAGCGAAAGCCGCTGAAAAAGCGGCTGCTGCTGAAAAAGCTGGTGACGAATTCCGCGCTGAATTTGAAAAACAAGATGGCGTAAAGAAAACTGAATCTGGTTTACTGTACCAAGTACTGACACCAGCAAAAGGTGAGTCACCAAAAGAGACCGATACTGTTCAAGTTCATTACAAAGGGACACTGGCTGACGGTACTCAATTTGATAGCTCGTATGATCGTGGTGAGCCAGCGACATTCCCACTCAATCGGGTTATTCCTGGTTGGACAGAAGGTGTGCAACTGATGCAAGTGGGAGCAAAATACAAGTTTGTTATCCCGCCGCAACTGGCTTACGGCGAGCAAGATACGCCGACTATTCCAGCAAACTCAACACTTGTGTTTGAAGTGGAGTTACTAAAAATTGATAACGGTAGCGATGCGGCTAAATAATATCAGCCATTGTTGAACCGTTGTAACCAGCTCAAAGGCCTGATGAATCAGGCCTTTTCTGTCTCTAACGACTCACTAATTAGTTGTTCTAAATCACTTGTTAGTGACTTAACAGAGTTTTCGATTAAAATTTTCTGATAAACTTACGTCAATTTGTTGATTTTTCGCTCTAAGGCTAGATAACAGTGACAACGACAGAAACTCTAAACGCGGATATGTTGCTTGAAATGGAATCCGTGCACGTGATGCCATTTAGTGATCACGATAAAATCATTCTTCGATCTTATGAAGCTGTGGTTGACGGTATCGCCAGCCTGATTGGTCCTTTTTGTGAGATCGTTCTGCACTCATTGGAAGATCTCAATACCTCGGCGATTAAAATTGCCAATGGTGAAAACACGGGACGTCAAGTGGGTTCCCCGATCACCGATCTTGCACTGCGTATGTTGAAAGATATTGAAGGATCGGAGCGTAACTTCTCACGATCGTATTTCTCTCGCGCCAAGGGTGGTGTGTTGATGAAATCGATTACGGTCGCGATTCGTAATGGTGATAACCGAGTCATTGGCTTACTTTGTATCAACGTCAATTTAGATGCTCCGTTCTCACAAGTTCTGCAATCATTCATGCCGACTCAGGAAGCTCAGGAAGCCGCCTCATCGGTTAACTTTGCCAGTGATGTTGAAGAGCTGGTGGATCAGACGGTAGAGCGTACAATTGAAGAGATCAACGCCGATAAATCAGTGTCTAACAATACCAAGAATCGTCAGATTGTGATGGAGTTGTACGACAAAGGCATTTTTGACATCAAAGATGCGATTAACCGCGTAGCTGATCGGCTCAATATCTCTAAACATACTGTCTATCTCTACATTCGCCAACGCAAGACCGGAGATGAATGTTAGTGGAGCCAGTATTGAGTTACACATTATTGGTCAATGGCTCAGTGTATGGCACACAGGCAGCGCGTAGTGCTTATCTGTTTGCCTGTGCATTGCTAGAAAAAGGGCATTCACTCAAGCAAGTATTTTTTTATCAAGATGGTGTTTTCAATGGCTCTGCGATCACCGCGCCTGCGAACGATGAGTTTGATCTTGTGAAAGCATGGCAGAAGCTGTCTACTGAACATCATGTACGCTTAGAAACCTGTGTTGCTGCAGCGTTACGTCGTGGCATTATCAGTGAAAATGAAGCTCAGCAACACCAGCTCACTGCGCATAATTTGGCACAAGGTTTTGCACAAACTGGGTTAGGAAGCTTAGCTGAAGCGTTATTAACTCAAGATCGAGTGGTACAGTTTTGAAAAAAATCGGTTTTGTTTTTCATTCTTCGCCTCATTCTAGTTCGGCTGGAAGAGAAGGGCTGGATGCTGTACTGGCAGCCTCTGCCTATTGTGATGCGATCTCGCTCTTTTTTGTTGGGCTTGGCGTGACGCAAATCGTCGCCAACCAATCACCGCAACAACTGCTTAGCCGTGATTACATCAGTGCGTTTAAACTGCTTGAGTTATACGATATTGAACACCTTTATCTGTGTGAGCAAAGCGTTGAAGAGTTGGGGTTAGCATCGGCTCAATGGGTCATTGATGTTGAAAAAAAATCGCCTCAGCAAATCGCTCAGTTACTTCACGAGTGCGATCAAGTACTAACGTTCTAAGGTGTACCTATGCTGCATATTGTAAAAGACACGGCAAAACTGGCCTTAGCGCAGCGTTATTGTTTGGCTGAGGATAGTATTATCTTGGTTGAAGAAGCGGTTTATATGAGTAACCCTAGTGCGGGCTCTTTTTTACTACTCAACGATCTGAACAGGGTTTATGTCTTACTTGAGGATCTCTGCGCGCGTGGGGTGCAGGATCTCTGCTCAGTACAAATTACCAAAGTGGATTTCTCTGGTTTGGTTGAACTTACTACTAACTATGAAAAATCAATCACTTGGTAGATTTTCTTATCGCTATTACCCCTCTATTACCCACCCTTTACTTATGGTGGTTAAAAAAGATCTGTATATTTCTTGACACACCTCTCACTGCTGCATAGAATTTTGCGTCCCTATTTGTACTAAGTGCACTAGGGACTAGATTTTTCACAAAGCTTACTTTAAGTAAATTCAGGAGCTAGTTAATGGCAACTATTAACCAGTTGGTCCGCAATCCTCGTGTAAAGCAAGTTGTTAAAAGCAACGTGCCAGCACTAGAAGCGTGCCCACAAAAACGTGGTGTATGTACACGTGTTTACACTACTACACCTAAAAAACCTAACTCAGCACTTCGTAAAGTATGTCGTGTTCGTCTAACGAACGGCTTCGAAGTGACTTCGTACATCGGCGGTGAAGGTCACAACCTTCAAGAGCACTCAGTTGTTCTTATCCGTGGCGGTCGTGTAAAAGACCTTCCAGGTGTGCGTTACCACACAATCCGTGGTGCACTTGACTGTGCAGGCGTAAACGACCGTAAACAAGCTCGTTCTAAATACGGTGTGAAACGTCCTAAATCTTAATGGATTTCCGTTAAGTAAGGCCAAACACTAAATTATTTAATTTTTGAAGAAACTGAAAAGTTTTGGATAACCTGAAAAAGACAACGGAGAATATCCATGCCACGTCGTCGCGTTATTGGTCAGCGTAAGATCCTTCCAGATCCAAAGTTCAAGTCTGAACTGCTGGCAAAATTCGTTAACATTCTTATGGTTGACGGTAAAAAATCTACTGCAGAGAAAATTGTTTACACTGCACTAGACACTATGGCTGAGAAATCTGGCAAAGGTCACTTAGCTGTATTTGAAGAAGCTCTTGAAAACGTACGTCCAGCGGTCGAAGTTAAATCTCGCCGCGTGGGTGGTTCAACTTACCAAGTGCCAGTAGAAGTACGTCCGGTTCGCCGTAACGCACTTGCTATGCGTTGGGTAGTTGATGCTGCGCGTAAGCGTGGTGAAAAATCTATGGCTGCTCGCCTAGCTGCTGAAATGCTAGACGCGTCAGAAAATAAAGGTACTGCTGTTAAGAAACGTGAAGACGTTCACCGTATGGCAGAAGCGAACAAAGCATTCGCTCATTACCGCTGGTAATACCTTCTGTGCTGCGAGGTTCTCTCGCAGCACATTTTCATACTCTAAGGATTACCTTAGTAAGAGGATACAATCGTGGCTCGGAAAACTCCTATTGAGCGCTACCGCAACATCGGTATCTGTGCTCACGTAGATGCAGGTAAAACAACCACTACTGAGCGTATTCTGTTCTACACTGGCCTTTCTCACAAAATCGGCGAAGTTCACGATGGTGCTGCAACCATGGACTGGATGGAGCAGGAGCAAGAACGTGGTATCACTATCACTTCTGCTGCTACGACAACCTTCTGGCGTGGTATGGAAGCACAGTTCCAAGATCATCGCGTAAACATCATTGATACCCCAGGACACGTTGACTTTACAATTGAAGTAGAGCGTTCACTTCGTGTGCTTGATGGTGCTGTGGTTGTATTCTGTGGCTCATCTGGTGTTGAACCCCAGTCTGAAACTGTATGGCGTCAAGCTGACAAATACGGTGTTCCTCGCATGGTGTTCGTTAATAAAATGGACCGTGCTGGCGCAGACTTTTTACGCGTTGTAAACCAAATTAAACATCGTCTTGGTGCGACTCCTGTTCCTATTCAATTAAATATTGGTGCGGAAGAAGAGTTCAAAGGTGTCATCGACCTTATCAAGATGAAAGCCATCAACTGGAATGAAGCCGATCAAGGCATGACGTTTACTTACGAAGACATTCCAGAAGATATGCTTGAGTTGGCCGAAGAATGGCACAACAACCTAGTAGAAGCGGCAGCGGAAGCTAGTGAAGAGTTAATGGAAAAGTATCTTGAAGACGGCGAGCTGACAGAAGCGGAAATCAAACAAGCGCTACGGACTCGTACCATTAACAATGAAATCGTATTGGCCACTTGTGGTAGTGCCTTTAAAAATAAAGGCGTACAAGCGGTATTGGATGCGGTTGTTGAATATTTGCCTTCACCGGTAGATGTACCAGCCATTAAAGGCGTGGATGAAAACGAGAACGAAGTAGAACGTCACGCTGACGACAACGAACCTTTCTCGGCACTTGCATTTAAGATTGCCACTGACCCATTTGTTGGGACATTGACTTTCATGCGTGTTTACTCTGGTGTGGTGAACTCTGGCGATGCCGTTTACAACTCAGTGAAACAGAAAAAAGAACGTTTTGGTCGTATCGTACAGATGCATGCCAACAAACGTGAAGAGATTAAAGAAGTTCGTGCTGGCGATATTGCGGCTGCGATCGGCTTAAAAGATGTCACGACAGGCGATACGCTATGTAACCCAGACCACAAAGTGGTTCTTGAGCGCATGGAATTCCCTGAGCCAGTGATTCAAATTGCGGTAGAGCCTCGCTCTAAAGCTGACCAAGAAAAAATGGGTATTGCGCTAGGTAAACTAGCGGCGGAAGACCCATCTTTCCGTGTCGAAACCGATAAGGAAACAGGTCAAACGTTGATCTCTGGTATGGGTGAGCTTCACCTAGACATCATTGTTGATCGCATGAAGCGTGAGTTCAGTGTGGACTGTAACGTTGGTAAACCACAAGTGGCTTACCGCGAAACTATCCGTGGAAAAGCGGAAGTAGAAGGCAAGTTCGTTCGTCAATCTGGTGGTCGTGGTCAATATGGTCACGTTTGGCTTAAGATTGAACCTGCGGAACTCGGTGAAGGCTTTGTCTTTGTCGACGAAATCGTTGGTGGTGTGATTCCTAAGGAATACATCAGCTCGGTTGCGAAAGGTATCGAAGAGCAAATGAACAACGGTGTGTTAGCTGGTTATCCGATTCTGGATGTGAAAGCGACATTATTCGATGGTTCATATCATGATGTCGACTCAAGCGAGATGGCGTTTAAGATTGCTGGTTCGATGGCGTTCAAGAAAGGTGCTTTAGAAGCGCAGCCTGTTCTTCTTGAACCAATGATGAAAGTTGAAGTAACTACTCCAGAAGATTGGATGGGTGATGTTGTGGGTGACTTAAACCGTCGTCGCGGCATGATTGAAGGTATGGATGAAGGCCATGCAGGCCTTAAGATTATCCATGCTAGAGTCCCTCTATCGGAAATGTTTGGTTATGCAACAGACTTACGATCTGCCACTCAGGGTCGCGCCTCTTACTCCATGGAGTTTGCAGAGTACGCTGATGTGCCAAAAAATGTTGCAGAAGCAATCATTGCAGAACGTGGTTAACTGTTATTTGTTTAATAACGAATCTATTGCGCTGATGAGAGTTGGCGCATAAAATAGCAATTTCTGGCGCGTCTTGAGCTATATGTGACTCAAGACGAATCATAACTAGGAAGGAACACGATCGTGTCTAAAGCAAAATTTGAACGTACGAAACCGCACGTAAACGTTGGTACTATCGGCCACGTTGACCACGGTAAAACAACTCTAACTGCTGCTATCTGTACTACACTTGCAAAAGTGTACGGTGGTGAAGCGAAAGACTTCGCATCTATCGATAACGCTCCAGAAGAGCGCGAGCGCGGTATTACAATCAATACTTCTCACGTAGAGTACGATACACCAGCACGCCACTACGCACACGTAGACTGCCCAGGACACGCTGACTATGTTAAAAACATGATCACAGGTGCTGCGCAAATGGACGGCGGTATCCTAGTTGTTGCTGCAACAGATGGCCCAATGCCACAAACTCGTGAGCACATCCTACTTGGTCGCCAAGTTGGTATTCCTTACATCATCGTATTCATGAACAAATGTGACATGGTTGATGATGAAGAGCTTCTAGAGCTAGTAGAAATGGAAGTTCGTGAGCTTCTATCTGAGTACGATTTCCCAGGTGATGACCTACCAGTTATCCAAGGTTCTGCACTAGGCGCACTAAACGGCGAAGAGCAGTGGGAAGCGAAAATCATTGAACTTGCTGAAGCGCTAGACACTTACATTCCAGAGCCTGAGCGTGCAGTAGACCAAGCATTCCTACTACCAATCGAAGACGTATTCTCAATCCAAGGTCGTGGTACAGTAGTAACTGGCCGTATCGAGCGCGGTATCCTACGTGTAGGTGATGAAGTTGCGATCATTGGTATCAAAGACACAATCACAACGACTTGTACAGGTGTTGAGATGTTCCGTAAGCTGCTTGACGAAGGTCGTGCAGGTGAGAACGTTGGTGCACTTCTACGTGGTACTAAGCGTGATGAAGTAGAACGTGGTCAAGTACTAGCGAAACCAGGTTCAATCACTCCACACACTAAGTTCGAGTCAGAAGTGTATGTACTGTCTAAAGATGAAGGCGGCCGTCATACACCGTTCTTCAAAGGCTACCGTCCACAGTTCTACTTCCGTACAACGGACGTAACAGGCGATATCTCTCTACCAGAAGGCGTAGAGATGGTAATGCCAGGTGACAACATCCAAATGGTTGTAGAGCTAATCGCTCCAATCGCGATGGATGAAGGTCTACGTTTCGCGATCCGTGAAGGCGGTCGTACAGTAGGTGCTGGTGTTGTTGCTAAAGTTATCGCTTAATTTTCGATAATTTATGCACACACTGCATTAAAAAGGGAAGCTTAGGCCTGTCTCTTGATCACAAGTCTGGTGAATCAAGAGACTTAGCCAGTTCATACCCTTCAAGGATGGTTTGTAACCTAAACCATCCTTGCCATAATGTCTTTATAGAAGCACGACCCGTTCGCTTTGTATTCTTCCAACCCCCTAATCGAGCAATACCTCTGTAAGCCCATGATATGTCCGGAGCTTCCTTCGGTAGCCCTTTTCTTTCTAGCTTTAGCCACATTAGCTTCCATGCTTTGCCTTTTAATATC
>NZ_NDIO01000214.1:0-12922 GCF_002241085.1 Vibrio sp. V03_P4A6T147 | reverse complement strand
GTGTATTAGTTGTTAATTAATTGGGATTTAGGTGGAATGAACGTCATTTTTTAATAAGAATGGAATTTATAACTTCGTTGTCTAAAAAATATAAATGATAAAACTATTTTTTGTCGAAGAGTGTATGACTGAAAAACATACACTCACTAGTGAATCACACCACAATTTTATCTTGGTTTAAAAACGAACTGTTAGGCCGATATTAGCCGAAAATTGATTGATCCAATCAGATTTAAAACGAATCGCGCACGTTTCTGAAGAGGGCAGTGTGCAGGTTGCTGAAGTTTCGTTGTCAACAGAGGTACCTAACCAACGCACTTGGCTATTCAGCGCAATGTTATCGGTAAAGGCATACTCAAAACCCCCAAACAAGCTTGAAGAAAAACCATATTTATCTTTAGCCCAGTCAACATCCGTATAAGAACCACCGATACCTAGGCCTATATAAGCGGTCAATTGTTGGCTTGTCGGATAATAAATGCTGCTTTGAAAGTGGAGATAATGGATGTTGGTATCCGCGTTAATGGTTTCAACAGAGGTGTTTTGAGTGGCATAAAACAGACCAATTCGGCCTTTTTCGTAATCAGTTTCTATAGCGAGGCCATAACCAGAGGAAGCTTTTAAATCGTATTCATTGCTGGCTTGATCCTCGACTTCGCCCCCAACGATATACCCAAAAAAGGGAGAGACGATGACTTGCGCTTGTGCATAGTGAGCAGATAAAGCTCCGATGATAAGAATGATTTTATTATATTGATGCATAATTATTAACCTAAGCCACTTTTTAACGATTAGGTTATTGTGATGGTAACTACATAATTGTGCACGAAAAATCAACGATTCTTGAAGATACTTCACACTGATGTTATTACTTTGTTATCTGATAGGAGGTGGCTATGGAACTTGATCTAAAATACGCATTAGTGATTACTGCAACGGTCTTTACTATTCTCGTCGGTTTTGGTTTGATCGCTATCAGCCATTAATCAACGAGGGTTCTGCTGATGAACACTAGTGGAACTATCTCTGATAAAGAGACGAGAGCGGATTTAGATCGGCTCTCGAAGTACATTGGAGGAAAAAATGCATTGGTTGCCCAAGGTGGTGGCCAAAGAGGTATTTTTACCGCAGGTGTGTTAGATGCGTTCCTTCTTTCCAATTTTGACCCCTTTGATGAATTTTATGGCACCTCTGCAGGTGCATTGAATTTGTGCGCTTACCTATGCCGTCAGCATGGGTTAGGCAAGGCTTTTATTTTAGAACTCACCACGGATGCTAATTTTTTTAATCTATTTAGCTACGTTCGGCGTAAGCAGTTCATGAACTTGGATTGGGCTTTAGATCGCATATCGGAATTTCCTTATCGGTTGGATGTCGATATGGGAGCCCAAGTCCTTGCGAAAAGAAAAGCTTATGCTGCTGTTACCTCAGCACACTCACTCCACGACCATTATTTCCCGATATTAGAAAGTAACTGGCGAGAGGTGTTGATTGCCACCTGTGCGATTCCCCGCTTATATCCGCATGAAGTCAAGCTGGGTGATGGCCTATATATTGATGGTGGTGTATCGGCATCAATTCCAGTTCAGGAGGCATGGCGTAGAGGTGCCCGTTTTGTTGCGGTAATCCGCACTGAATGCCCTGATGCCGACGCGGTAGAGAGTGGGTTACCGATGAAGCCGTTGCCTTCTGCTAAGCCTTACAACGAGGCTCATTGGCTACATGAACCTTTGCAAAATATTCAAGGTCAGTGGCGACAAAAATTGTCTTACTGGAAGCAAGAGTGGAGTGGTCTTCTCCATCAACAAATAGAACGTTCTAAGCTACAAAAACGTGAGCAAATGAATTTGGAGCTACTCAATGGTGGACGCTGGTTATTTGGCGCTGATGATATTTATCGCTTGAGTCATTTAATTGGTGACAAGTTTGATTCGGGGTTAGCGGATATGTTAATGGTGCATTACCAAACTTATTCTCTTACTCAAGAATTTTTGCGTGCGCCGCCGGATGATGTTTACATCCTACAGATTGTGCCCAGCGAACCATTGAGGTCAAGATCTCTCTTAAGCAGTCAAGAAGATCTGCTTTATGATTATGAGCTGGGACTGACGGCGGGTTATCGCTTTATCGACCAATTTAACCAAGCACAGTCGGCATATCAGTCCCGTATTGCATCATCGGATTATTTTCCCCGCGACCATTAAGTCAACGGGGAGCACGGGTTATTCAAGGACCGGCAGGATACGCATGCAGTTGGTTGACCCTTCGACATCCATAATGTCACCTTGAGTGATGATCACTAAGTCACCGAACTCTAACAATTTTTTCTCCTTAAGCGTATTGAGAGCTGCAACGGCCACATCAAAACCAGTGTCTGCTTTGGTATCAAAATAGACGGGTGTGACTCCCCGATATAGAGCGCAGCGGTTTAAACTTCGTTCATTGGGCGACATAGCAAAGATAGGCAGTACAGAATTTAAGCGGGAGGTCATAAGCGCTGTTCTTCCTGATTCGGTCAGAGTCACCATGGCTTTGATTCCTTCCATGTGATTGGCCGCATAGATAGTGGACATCGCGATGGTCTCTTCAGCAGTCACAAACGAAGTATCGATTCGATAATTTTGTTGGCTAGCTTCGATCATTTTTTCCGCGCCGACACACACTTCGGCCATCGAACGAACCGTTTCTACTGGGTATTTACCAGCAGCAGTTTCACCTGAAAGCATCACCGCATCGGTTCCGTCAAGCACCGCATTGGCAACATCCATTACCTCCGCGCGGGTTGGCATTGGGTTCTCTATCATTGACTCCATCATTTGTGTTGCTGTGATCACTACTCTATTGAGTGCCTTAGCGCGGCGGATCAGTTTTTTCTGCACACCAACCAGCTCAGGATCACCAATTTCTACCCCCAAGTCACCACGAGCGACCATGATCACATCAGAGGCCATAATGATGTCATCAATATTGTGATCACTGGCCACGGTTTCTGCCCGTTCCACTTTCGCCACGAGCTTGGCCTCAAGGCCTGCATCACGAGCGAGGCGGCGAGCGTATTTCATATCTTCGCCATTGCGAGGAAATGAAATGGCCAGATATTCAACCTGTATTTCGGCGGCGAGTAGTATGTCTCGTTTGTCTTTTTCGGTCAGCGCTTCCGCCGATAAACCGCCACCCTTTTTGTTGATGCCTTTGTTATTTGAAAGTGGACCACCGACGGTGACTATGGTGTGTATTTTAGCACCATCGACTGCTGTAACGAGTAGTTGTACTCGTCCGTCGTCCAATAGCAGCAAGTCATCCTGTTGCACATCTTGTGGTAGTTTTTTGTAGTCAATGCCAACCGAGTCTTGGTCACCTTGCCCTGGGGGGAGCTCTGCATCAAGAACAAATCGGTCACCTTCATTTAAGTAGACTTTTCCTTCTTTAAATGTGGAGACTCTAATTTTTGGTCCTTGTAAATCACCAAGTAAAGCGACATGGCGACCCAACTTAGCCGCGATAGCTCTTACTCGTTGCGCTCGCAGTTTATGGTCCTCGGAGCTACCATGTGAAAAATTCATGCGCACAACATTTGCGCCAGCTTTGATAATCGCCTCTAATATCTCGCCTTTGTCTGTTGATGGGCCTAAAGTAGTCACGATTTTTGTTCTTCTTAACACAGCGGTCATTGTGTTCTCCTGATGGGGCGGGAATCTAGATTGAGTATATGCAAGATCTGGCGAAAGAAAGGGAATAAGAGTGAAATTTATCGACAGGTGTCAGATGATTTTTGTCACAAAAAAAGAGGAGTTTCATATTTTTTGAATGTAAACAAATGGCAGTTTATTGGCTAAATACACGAAGATCTAGGTATATCCGTGATGCTTGTCACGGCAATATACTAAAGCGCTTCACAATTACTTCGCAAAGTAAAAAAATTGGCATGTTATTGATTTCTGGAGCTCCCAATGTATATGGCGCAACCAGGCCATATTGATCATATCAAACAGGTCAATGCTGGTCGTGTATATAAACTCATTGACCAAAAAGGTCCCATTTCTCGCATCGATTTATCGAAGGAGAGTGAGCTTGCTCCGGCAAGTATTACCAAAATTACTCGTGAGTTAATTGAAGCTCATTTAATCCATGAAACGACAGTACAAGAAGCGATCAGCCGTGGCCGCCCAGCCGTTGGTTTACAAACCAATAATGAGGGATGGCAATTTTTATCCATGCGTTTAGGGCGTGGTTACCTAATTATTGCCCTGCATGAGTTGGGTGGTGAAGTGTTGATCGACACCAAAATTGAGATCCATGAGCTAGACCAAGATGACGTGCTCGCTAGGTTGCTTTACGAAATTGAAGAGTTTTTTCAAACCTACTCGTCGCAATTGGATCGAGTGACGAGTATCGCAATTACCTTGCCCGGTTTAGTGAATTCAGAGCAAGGGATTGTACTGCAGATGCCTCATTACAATGTGGAAAATCTGGCTCTTGGTCCTGAAATTTATAAGGCGACGGGCCTACCTGTATTTGTGGCGAATGATACCCGAGCTTGGGCACTGGCTGAAAAGTTGTTTGGCCACTCGCAAGGCAATGAAAATTCAGTTCTTATCTCTATTCACCACGGTTTAGGGGCTGGCATTATCCTTGATGGCAGGGTGCTGCAAGGTCGGCACGGGAATATCGGTGAGTTAGGTCATATCCAAATTGATCCGCATGGTAAACGTTGCCATTGTGGCAATATTGGCTGTTTGGAGACAGTCGCCAGTTCGCAAGCAATTCGTGAAGAAGTGGCGCTGCGTATTGCAAACGGTGAGGTTTCATCATTGACTGAGCACAGTGAAATCACTATTGAAGATATCTGTGAGGCCGCAGCAGAGGGTGACCCATTAGCGGTGGATGTGATAGAGAAACTAGGGCGTTATTTAGGGGCCGCAATCGCAATTGTGATCAACCTGTTTAACCCAGAAAAAATTCTTATCGGTGGTGTTATCAACCAAGCTAAGAACGTGTTATACCCTGCATTGCAAAAATGCATCGAAGAGCAGAGCTTACCTGTCTATCATCAAGATCTCGAATTAGTGGAATCACGTTTTTATAAACAGGCAACCATGCCCGGTGCGGCTTTGATTAAACAAGCTCTCTATGATGGACTTTTGCTGATGAAAGTTGTCGAAGGTTAATTTTTTCGCGGTTAGATCATTTATATTTTTTACAATTAACCCATATGGCTATACTGTTATGTGAGTTCACTATAATTTTCGGGATTTCGTATGTCAGGTGTTTTAAATACGGTTGACCAGCGCACCAATCTTGTCGGAGAGAATCGACTTGAGTTGCTTTTATTCAGCTTAAATAGCCGGCAAATTTTTGCGATCAATGTATTTAAGGTGAGGGAAGTGATCAAAGTTCCTCAGTTAACGAAATTGCCCGGTTCTCATCATAATATTACGGGTGTAGCCTCATTGAGGGGAGTGCCAGTTCCTGTCATTGATTTGCGCAGTGCGATCGGTTTTCCTCCATCTCGCTTGGATAGCCAAGAACAGAACCTCATCATCACTGAGTACAATCGAACCATTCAAGGTTTTTTGGTTGGGCAAGTTCGCAATATTATCAATACCGCATGGACTGAAATTCAGCCACCACCGCGTTTAGCTGGCCGTTCTAATTACCTTACCGCTATCACCCATGTTAAAGAGGTCAACAGTAGCCATATTGTTGAAATCATTGATGTTGAAAAAGTGTTAGCTGAGATTATTGATTATGACGTTTCTATCTCAGAAGGCATTCTTGATCATGATTTGGTTGCGGAGATGGTCGGGCGAAAAATTCTGATTGTGGATGATTCTTCAACGGCTCGTAACCAAATAAAAGGGACGCTCTCACAGCTTGGTTTGGAAATTGTCGAATGCAGAGATGGCTTAGAAGCATTGAATCTTCTGAAGTCGTGGAGCGATGAAGGAAGAGATGTAACGAGTGAGCTTTTACTGATGATCACCGATGCTGAAATGCCAGAAATGGACGGCTATAAACTGACTTCCGAGATCCGTAATGATCCGAGAATGAAATCACTATTTATTACGTTAAACACGTCACTCAGTGGCAGCTTTAATGAAGCTATGGTACAAAAAGTGGGTTGTGATCGTTTTATCTCTAAATTCCAACCCGATTTATTAGTACAAGTGGCACAGGACCGATTACGTGATGTGCTTTCGTAAGACTTTTTAGCCATCATTACAATAAAGTCGTCTCTAATGTAATGTGCCGACATGAAATAGTAACGTTCACCTCAAACGACAATGCCTTGCTGATGAGGCAAGGCATTGAAAGATTAAGAAAAAGCTAAGCCATTACTTTTTCGGTTGTGCATCGATACATTGACCATTCACGGCTTGGCTTTCCGGCGCCATTAAATAGAGATAAAGCGGCATGATATCTTTAGGCGTTTTCAACAACTCCACATCTTCAGCGGGATAAGCTTTAGCGCGCATGCCAGTGCGCGTGCCACCGGGATTAATTGCATTCACTCGAATTGATGTGTTGCTTAGCTCATCAGCTAGCACTTGCATCATCCCTTCTGTGGCGAATTTTGACATAGCATAAGTGCCCCAAAAAGCACGACCATCATGGCCTACGGTTGAAGACGTAAATACAATCCGCGCATCTGGAGATTTGTGCAGCAATGGCAGCGCCGCTTGGCTGAGTAAGAATTGCGCTTTGACGTTGACCTGCATGACATCGTCATAAGAATCTTCACCGATCTGATCAAACGGGCTGATCACACCCAAAAGCCCCGCGTTATGTAGCACGCCATCTAAGCGACCAAACTGCTCTGCAATGGTATCGATCATATCGAGGTAATGTTGCTTGGTGGCTCCTTTCATGTCCAGCGGAACAATCGCAGGTGTTGCGTAGCCAGCGTTTTCTATCTCATCATATGTTTGTTCTAACTTTTTCACCGTGCGGCCGAGCAAAATGACGGTTGCGCCGTGGGCTGCATAGCTGATAGCGGCTTGTTTTCCGATACCGTCGCCAGCACCTGTAACTAAAATGACTCTATCTTTGAGGGCATCTGCAGAAACTGAATAATCCACCTTGTGCTTCCTTATTGTTATGATTTGCTTTAAGTCTTCGTGACAAGGTGGTTACAATACACCAAATCAAAACCTATGAGGATTAGGACGTTGGAATTTTTATTGGACTACGGCCTATTTTTGGCCAAGATTGCGACAATCGTCGTCGCTCTTGTTGTGCTATTGGTCATTGTGAAATCAGTGGGCGGAAAAAACAGCGCGCAGAAAGGCGAGCTGGAAGTGGTGAATTTAACCGAGCGTCATAAAGAAATGGTCGAGCAGATGGAACACCATCTGCACGATGATGCTTTCTTGAAGGCTCGCGATAAAGCAGAAAAGAAAAGCGAAAAAGAGAAAAACAAAGCACGTGACAAAGCGATCAAAAAAGCGGCCAAAGAGGGAGCGTTAGATACCAAACGTGAACCGCATCTCTTTGTCTTGGATTTCAACGGCAGTATTGATGCCAAAGAAGTGAGTTCGCTACGCGAGGAAGTGACCGCCATTCTCGCCGTTGCTCGTCAAGGTGATGAAGTGTTGCTGCGTTTAGAGACTGGCGGTGGCATGGTGCATGGTTATGGTTTGGCTTCTTCGCAGCTCGATCGCATTAAAGCAGCTGGGTTACCCCTAACCATCGCAGTTGATAAAGTGGCCGCCAGCGGTGGTTATATGATGGCGTGTATTGCTGATAAAATTGTGGCCGCTCCTTTTGCGATTGTTGGATCCATTGGCGTTATTGCACAGTTACCTAATTTCAATAAACTGCTTAAAAAACATGATATTGAATTTGAACAATTGACCGCAGGTGAATACAAACGCACGCTGACTATGTTTGGTGAAAACAGTGATAAAGCGCGCGATAAGTTCAAGCAAGAACTCGAAGAGACTCACGAACTGTTTAAAGATTTTATCCGCGAGCATCGCCCAGCGCTTGACCTTGAGAAAGTGGCCACTGGTGAACACTGGTTTGGGACTCAAGCTCAAGAGCTCGGTTTAGTTGATGAGATCAAAACTTCTGACGACTTAGTGGTTGCTGCGTGTAAAGATAAAACGGTACTGGCAATCCATTATGTGCAGAAGAAAAAACTGACTGATAAATTGGCTGGCGTTGCGGGTGAAGCGGCTGATAGTGTGTTGCTGAAATTGATCAGTCGCGGTCAACGGCCAATCGTTTAGGTTAGGCGCGTCTTTCTCGAAGCAGGCAGATTATTTTTCGGAGAGTATTAAGCGGAGAAGTGCGTTACTTCTCCGTTTTTTTTGATCTCAGCCATTCACCGATGGCGAGTATCAACCCGGCCAACATGCCTGCTAAATGCGCTTCGATAGCCACGCGTGCATTAATAAGCTCACTGGTGTTACTTGAAGCGCCGAAAATTTGCTCCCAGACAACTTTGACAATAACACCAACCACTAACAGCCAACTGCTGCGACGCCCTTGCAGTGCTTCTTGCAGCGCCAAATAGGCAAACATTCCATGGAGCGCGCCTGAAAGGCCGACATAGACTTGCATACGGCTCAAAAAAAGGCTGACGCCTACCATCAGGCTGGTTGCCAGAAGGCTGATTAACCATTTTTTACTGCTCGGCTGAAACACAAAATGGATAATCCACAGCCCTGCGAGGTTCATACCAAGGTGCGTAAAGTTGGTGTGTGTGAAATTTCCTGTTAGGATCCGCCACCATTGGCCCGCTTCAATGGCAGGCCGATTCCACGCACTGAGGGCGGCCAGTGGCGGCCATTGCAACCCCAAGCAGACCAAGCTGATAGCAAGTAGTGCAAAATAACGATTTTTTTGATGGTTTATGTTTAGTAAGCAAAGGCGAAAGTAATTCACGTTATGTCTCGATACTGTTCTCAATGTGGTAAAGCGCGAAAAGCCTGCATCTGTTCTTTGATCGTACCGCTTTCCTCGTCGGTCGAGCTTATCATTCTTCAACATCCGACAGAAGAACATCGCCCAATGGGCACAGCCCGAATTCTCGATTTATCTTTAGCGAATTGCAGGCGCTTTGTTGCCGAAGATTTTAGCCGGCACACTCAGCTGAATGAGTGCTTAGCTGAGCCGGATGTGCTCAACTATGTACTTTACCCGCATGAGACTGCGCAGCCCGTGTCGGCTATGAATATCAATGCTGATACCAGAAAAGTACGAGTTATTTTACTCGATGGTACTTGGAAGAAAGCGTATAAAATGTGGCAACTCTCGAGCAATTTACATTCGCTACCGTGTTTGCACTTGCCGACCGATCTCAAAGGCAATTATCGCATTCGCAAGGCACCGAGTGAAAACAGCTTATCAACTGTTGAAGCTGGTTTTCATATCTTGTCATTGCTTGAGCCTCGGCAAAATTTTCAACCGCTCCTTGATGCTTTTGATGCGATGGTTGCCTTTCAAATTAGCCAAATGCCAGCTGGGGTTTTTAAGCAAAACTATATCAGCGAGTAACCGCTATATCAGTGAGTAATGATGGCAGAAGCTATCACTCAACCAGCCATTAATAGTGATTATGAGCTGAGAAGAGTTGTTGATGGAGCCTTTGCGCATAGCCATCGGTCATAGCCGAAATATAGTCACAGATAACGCGCATACCATCGTTTTCATTGGTTTGGGCTTGCCACTTACCGCGCGTTGTTTCTGGCAGTAAGCGTTCAGGATCGGCGCTTAGCGCTTCAAACAGATCCATGATGATCTGCTGGCCTTTGTATTCAAAACGCTGCACTTGCGGAATTTGAATCACATATTGGCTCACAAATGATTTCAGTACTTCCAGCGCAGCGGCCATATTGGGTTCTAAATAGGCGTTGAAGGCGAGTAATTCATTCTCAAAATGCGCATCAACGGCTTGAATATGAATGCTAGTCAGTAGCGCATTAACAATCCCGCCAATCGCATCTTTACGACGATAATGTTTGCCTGCAAACAGCATTTCACTGATGGAAGCGATGTGTTCTTCAAACCACGCATCGCCGCATTCGGCCAGTTTCGAGGCTGCGGCCTCTTGCCACTGTTGGCGAGTCACCATGCCAAGCACGATGGCATCTTCTAAATCGTGCACGCCGTAGGCAATGTCATCGGCCAGCTCCATGATGGAGCAATCGAGTGATTTAAAGCGAGTCTTGTGATGTTGATAAGGCGTTGCGGGCTGACCACGCATTTGACTGAGTAGGGCTTTATCTTGCGCAGAGAGCGGCTCCGTTACCCAAGAAAAAATCGCGTGATCGCAATCGTATATTCCCTTAGCAGGCGACCACTCTTTAGCTTTCAACTGACGCTGGTGAGCGACTGCATTGGGTTGCTGTACGGCGCGAGTTTGGCTCAGCAGCGCAGGGTATTTTAATAACCCCAGCACAGTGCGACGTGACAGGTTCATACCATGGTGTTCGGTGTAAGGCTCTAAGCTGGTCACAATACGGAAGGTTTGCGCGTTGCCTTCAAAGCCGCCGTGATCGCGCATCATATAATTGAGCGCCACTTCGCCGCCATGACCATAAGGAGGGTGACCGATATCATGCGCTAGGCATAAGGAATCGATCAAACTATCTGAAGGCAGCAAATCACGAAACTCTGGTTGTTTGAGTTTAATTTGCGCCACTATACCAGTGCCGAGTTGCGCGGCTTCTAAGGAGTGAGTGAGGCGAGTGCGATGAAAATCATTCAAGCTAGTGCCATGTACTTGAGTTTTGGCTTGCAAGCGACGAAATGCTGCCGAGTGAAGAATACGTGCCCGATCGCGTTGGAAAGGGCTGCGGTGATCATCGCGGCGGATTTTATGCTCATCATCTTGGCGTTCAAGCCATTTGGGGTCAATGGATATATCCATGCCATCTCCTGCAGTACATTTATGTTTTTCAAACACTTAACAAGTAACTTAGCGTGAGTTAGCTGATCTCGTCCAGCGTTAATTCGAAACTAGGGGCAAAGGTATTGAGAAAATACTCCATCTCAGGTGTATGGCGATCTCGTAAGGTGACGTCTAAACGTTTTTTGGCCAGCGCATATTCATGGTTGCCCGCGCTGAGTTCTTCTAAGCATTTGAGATAGGCGCAGAGTGAATCTGCCTGTTTGACTATCGCCACATCTTCAGGGTGCGCGGCGTCTGAAACGAGATATGGAGCAAAATCCTCACGCAGCTCTTCAGGCAACATCGAGAGCAGTTTTTGTTCGGCGGCGGCTTCTATCTTTTTGTATTCTTTCGCAATATCGGGGTTGTAGTATTTAACTGGTGTCGGAAGATCGCCCGTCAACACTTCACTGGTATCGTGGTACATACCTAAAATCGCAATCCGTTCAGGGTTGACCTTGCCGCTAAATTTTTTGTTTTTGATTACGGCTAAAGCGTGAGCGACAAATGCCACTTGTAGGCTGTGTTCAGAGATATTTTCACTGGAGATGGATCGCATTAAAGGCCAGCGTTGAATTAACTTCATTCGGGCTAAGTGAGCAAAAAAGTGACTCTCTTTCATTGCAATAAACATCCTTGCTGTGTCGGGGGCCAAGAGAAAAATTGGCGATTAAAAGAAAACGGGCGCACTTTTAGTATCGAAAAGTGCGCCCGTTTAGCATATGGAAGTTTACGTCAGAATGCTACTGACTGTAGGTCGATAAGAAACGTTCGAAGCGGCCAATGGCAATTTCCAAATCTTCAATATGCGGTAAGGTGACAATGCGGAAGTGGTCCGGTTTTGGCCAGTTAAAGCCCGTTCCTTGAACCAATAGCACTTTCTCTTGTTTTAAGAAGTCGAGCACCATTTTTTGGTCATCTTTAATGCTGTACATTTTCGTGTCGATTTTCGGGAACAGGTACATGGCTCCTTTAGGTTTGACACATGAGACGCCGGGGATCTGGTTGATCAATTCCCACGCGCGGTCGCGCTGTTCGAGCAGTCGGCCGCCGGGTAAAATCAGCTCATTGATACTTTGATAGCCACCTAATGCGGTTTGAATCGCATGCTGCATGGGCACGTTGGCACACAAACGCATTGAGGCAAGCATTTCCAAACCAGCCACATAACCTTTGGCGATGTGTTTTGGCCCGGTAAGGAACATCCAACCACCACGGAACCCGCACACACGGTACGCTTTTGACAGGCCGTTAAAAGTGACCATTAAAACGTCATCAGCCAGTGTTGAAATAGGCGTATGGGTCGCACCATCGTATAAGATTTTGTCGTAGATTTCGTCGGCGAAAATGATCAATTTATGCTTGCGGGCAATCTCAACAATTTCCAGCAGGAAATCACGGCTATAGACAGCACCTGTTGGGTTATTGGGGTTGATCAACACAATACCGCGTGTTTTGGGCGTGATTTTACTGTTGATGTCGTTGAGATCAGGATACCAATCGGCTTCTTCATCACACAAGTAATGCACAGCAGTGCCACCGGAAAGGGCGACCGAAGCGGTCCATAATGGATAATCAGGAGCAGGGACAAGCATTTCATCGCCATTATTAAGCAGCGCTTGCATCGCCATCACGATAAGCTCTGAAGCACCATTACCGATGTAAACATCTTCTACATCTAGGCTACGTAGCCCTTTTTTCTGGTAGTGTTGCACCACGGCTTTGCGCGCGGAATAGATCCCCTTTGAGTCGCAATAGCCTTGTGAAGTAGGCAGATTACGGATCACATCAACTAGGATTTCATCTGGGGCGTCAAAGCCAAATGGGGCAGGGTTACCAATGTTTAACTTCAGTATTTTATGCCCCTCTTCCTCCATGCGTTTAGCATGTTTGAGTACAGGACCCCTAATGTCATAGCAGACATTGTCGAGTTTTGACGACATCCCGATATTTTGCATTGTATAATTCCTGAAAAATAAATAATTTCTTTATTAAACTACACTAAATTGATGTTTGATAGAATAA
>NZ_NDIO01000344.1:0-12926 GCF_002241085.1 Vibrio sp. V03_P4A6T147 | reverse complement strand
TTGCAGTTGTTCCTTAATTTCATCAGGTAATGTTTGCTGCGCTATTAATAGTTTTGCTAAAGGTAAACGCTGAGGGTCAGAGACTATCTGCTTTAGTTCACCTCTAATCTGATTACGGTTATCTATTAACTTATTTATAGAATTCATCTCGCTCATCAAACGTCCAATTCCCATAGCAGGAGTGCCATCTCCGATAGAACGAGCCCAAGTTTGTTTAACGGTGAGATAATTTTGCTGTAAAGTAGCAATTTCTTGATCGAGAGCTGATATCGCTTTTTGATAATGCGTCATTAAACTTTCATTACTTAAAGCAAGCAGCTGTTGCCATAAGTTAGGTACATAATGATCCATACCGTGCTCAGCAATCGATACTTCGGACAAATTATTTACCAGCGAAACAGAATCATTAATGGCTAATTTTGCCATATCTAACATCGTCACTTGTGTTTGTCTGGGTGTTAGTAGAATCTGATCTGGTTTTTGATAAGTCAGTAGCTGCGATAAATGACCATGGTGCAGATAATTATCATCGTCGTTATCGGTGAGCATTTTCTTAATCAATGTTATACCACTACTAAACACATCCCATTTATCTAGCCCCTCTGTAAGATCGGTATTTGCCCATGTCATGGGGATTTGAGCAACTCCATCATGGTTATTAACATGACGATAATGCAGGATCTCCTGATACCGAGTAACAAAACTGCGTGTTCCTGTACGTGGCATTCCGTAAGTGTATAAGCGTAGCTGTGAAGAATTATAGGCGTCTTTAGTCAGCGCACTTAACAGCAGTGCCCCTGCACCACCTAAACTATGACCACAAAAATATAATTTCTTGCCCCCATGTTTATCTAATTCTTTCAGCATAATATCTAATAATGCCATAGCATATCGATAGAACCCCCGATGGATATAAGTCCCTCCAAATTCTTTAGGGGCAATTTGTGCTGCATCCAAGTCTGTTTTAACAAGGTCATTTATACCTGGCGAATTAAGTACAGCGTCAATGCCGTTAGCCACTTTAGTAATGATGAATTTTGAATTTGGATCAATGACACTATCTTTATCGTAAAAACTCGGCTCAGTACCTCTAACCGAAACAATAGCTATTTCTTCATTGAACAGGATATAACCTTGGGCATGTTTCTGGCGGTTATCGTAGTATTTAAAATTCAACGCTCTGCTGTAAGGTATTTCCTCGACAAGCCATCTCACTTTTTGATTACCAGACTGTATCGGCAACTGCCTAGACTTGAACTGATTTATAACTGTTTCGATACTCCCAGTACTGTCATCCTCTGATTTTAGATCAATACTTTTTTTATCAGTCGCATAAGCCAATTTGGACAACAACGCAAAGGTATAACTATTCACCAAACTAAATTCATCGGTATCAATAATTACTGGCATATAACTGCGCAGTGCTTTGATTTCAAAAACGTAACTTTGGTTGTGGCTAAGGCTGAACCCTGCTTTTTCCGCAGAGGCATTGGTATCTATCCCTTTATGGTGCTCTTGCAAAAACTCATCTTGAGGGGCTTCATCCCAAAAATCACCTATGGTAGTGCTGTGATACCGTTTCGGGCTTTGCTCAGCAGCATCTAGCTCTGCCGATGCACGGATTTTCACTGGCGACTCTTGCCCTTCTTTACGGCTGGCGTACTTTTCGACTTCACTTAACAAAGAGGCTTGGCTGACAGAAGCGCGCCATTCACCTGCGGCAATATTTGCAAATAATACTTTACCAGCGCTGGTGGTTTGCGTGTGTGTGTTGGAGGTAATTTTGTTCGTAATGGTGACGGCAAGGCCATCAATCGGTTCATCGTTTTCACTCATGAACTCCAGTTCCAACCAATTTTTCTCGGGGTTGCACTGCACGCAATGGTTAAATGAATCCATGATTATCCCTCATGTTGTAATTGGCGACTTAAGGCATGCAGAGCATATTTAATCTCTTCATTTTGATTGTTTTTGATCAGTTCTATCATGCTAGGCTGAGCCAAGTATTCGTTGCCCATAATCGCCGCGATGGCCGCGCTCATCACACGATACGTTAAGGTTTGCTCAGCAGCAGAGAGAAACGGTGTGAGCATGGAAGCGATATCACGCCCTTGCGTAAGATGCTGGTCCATTGCCTTGGGGAAATGCTGCCATAACCAAGATTCAAGGTTAGCTTTTAACAAAGGTAAGTTCTCTTGTTTATCAAGATGATGCGCTTTTATTACCCACCAAGAGCCTTGCTGAGCATTAAATGGCGCGTGCGAGGTGTTGTCAAACGTGACTAAGTGACCTTGATCTCGATCGTGGCCTTGGTCTCCATTATCTAATGCAGCCAATTGATTGATATTACCCAAAAACTGGTTCACTTCTGATTGGTCCATTCGCGCTAACATAGCAATAATGACCGACCTATCGTAAAAGCGAAACATCACTTCCTCGCCTTCTAATCCGGCAATTAATAAACTGCGAAGATGCTGCAACACTTCATCGCCCACGGCATGGCTTGACAGCCCAATACCCTGTTCAAGTAACGCTTCAGGGAGCGACAATACCGATTCAGAAACAGGGATTAACCATGGAGAGAGTGGCATCACCTCAGTAAACATTGCACCATAAAACAGAGGCACGGCTTCTTCAAATCCAAAGCCCCCATTTTGCTGTAAGGCGTGCTTGTGAAGCTTGCGATCAACTAACCAATAGCGATGGTTTTGCTGCTGTTGAAACCAAGAGAGGATCATGACAGTTTCCCCTGCGTAGAGCATAATCTTACGGCTGGCATATGGGCTTGCTCTGCGTTTAATAACGCTTGGTAAGAAATGGTTCGAAGAGCGGCTGACATGGTTTGGTCCTTTTTCGTGAATCGCATCGCATAATGTAATGCCTCACTAAGCAAAAGCAATGCCAGTGTTAAATTATTATATTTCAATAGGTTAACTTTGGCTTTTGACTACTTGAGCAATAAATTGCTCCGCTGGGCAAAAACTTGCTTAACCAAGCACGATCTGACCGAATTTTTGCTCGGTTCAGTGCTCTCTCACCGACAAGAGATGTAACTGCACAAGCGTCGTCAATCCTAAGCCATCTCACCATTGACAGAACACGTAAAGTTCACCGCACAGCTTAGATTCCAGCCTCGCCAATTAAATGTTAACATCATCACATCTAAAACTGCGGTGGTTATCAGTAAACCTTGTTGATGATTCTCATAAACATCAATAAAAACTCTCTTCCTCCACCAGCAGAATTTTTACATTAAAAGGCAGTTTTCAAATGGTTAACAACACAATTCAATGGTTTCCGGGACACATGCATAAAGCACGTAAGGAGATCGAAGAGGTCATTCCGCAAGTTGATGTGATTATCGAAGTGTTGGACGCTCGTATCCCGTTTAGCAGCGAGAATCCACTTATCTCCCATTTGCGTGGTAATAAACCGTGTGTGAAGGTACTCAATAAACGTGACCTAGCAGACCCTGAAATGACGCAATTGTGGATCGACCATTTTGAGAAAGAACAAGGGGTGAAAGCAATGGCGGTAACCACGTCTAACCCTCAAGAAGTGCATAAAATCATGGAGCTTTGCCGTAAGTTGGCGCCACATCGTGAAGAAGTGGGGAAAAATATTCGCACCATGATCATGGGCATCCCGAACGTAGGCAAATCAACCATCATCAATACGTTAGCCGGTCGCGCTGTGGCTCAAACAGGTAACCAACCCGCCGTTACTCGCCGCCAACAACGTATCAATTTGCAAAATGGCATTGTGCTGTCCGATACTCCGGGAATTTTATGGCCTAAAGTGGAAAACCCGCACAGTGGTTTTCGCCTAGCTGCAACGGGGGCAGTAAAAGATACTGCAATGGAATATGAGGATGTAGCCTTTTATACTGTTGAGTATTTAGCGCAAGCTTATCCTGAGCGTTTGCAAGAGCGTTATCAAATCGATGAGCTACCTCAATCTGATGTGGAATGGATGGAAGAAATAGGCCGCAAACGTGGTGCTCTGCGCCCCGGTGGCCGTATTGATCTGCACAAAGCTTCGGAGATCCTACTGCATGAATTGCGCCAAGGTATTCTCGGCCAAATTACTCTTGAACGCCCTGAAATGATCACCAAAGAGTTAGTGGAAGTGGAAGAACGAGCGGCTAGAGAAGCCGAGGAAAAAGCAGCCAAAAAAGTAGAGCGTCGTAAACGTTATTTGCGTAATAAGCGCTAAATTCCTCTCGGATCCTTTCTACGCTACACCTCATTTCTACTATTACCATCAGGGCGGTCAATGATCGCCCTTTTCATCAGAACAGACAACTGCATGCTGTTTGCTATTTGCTATTTGCTATTTGCTATTTCTAGCTGACATTATCATGACAAATCAATACAGGTTTTTATGCGCTACTTCTATAGCATGAAGGAACCTTCTGATGACACTCAAGTCATACCACCATTGTTTATTTTCTCCTTGATATGGAATTGTTCATGAAAAAGCGTTGGGCCATCGCGGTAATTAGCGCCGCCTTAATCAGCGGGGGCTATTACCTAACCACCAATAGCAATGAATCTCTCTCGGCTTTCCCCACTCTGACGGTCGAACAGGGAAATATTGCCAAACAGGCAATCGCTGTTGGCCAAATCGTGCCAGCTCACTCGGTATCTATAAAATCGCAAATTGAGGGGATTGTCGGTGAAATTTATCATCGGGTCGGTGAACAAGTTACCTTGGGCACGCCTTTGATCAAAGTGCGTCCAAATCCAACACCGCAAGCGTTAACCGACGCAACCACTGCCTTAATGCAAAGTGAGGCGAGCTTAGATTCCGCCAAACAGACGCTGGCAAACTTGCAGCAGTTAGTTGAACAAAAGATTGTGCCGGAAAACTACGGTGAGCTAATCCAAGCAAAATCAGAGCTGAAATCAAAACAAGCTGAAGTGCAACAAAAAAGGCAGAACCTTGAGCTGATCCGCAGCGGTGAAGCATCGGTTGGCGATTCGAAACTCACCTCCACACTCGTCGCCCCCATTGATGGCACCATTTTAAACTTAAAAGTGGAAGTGGGAGAGCCGATCATCTCCACTGCCTCAAGCCAAGCGGCGACTGAAATGATGTCGATTGCCGATATGAATGACATGATTTTCAAAGGCAGTGTCAGTGAGCATGATGCGGCGCAACTCGCCGCAGGGATGGCCGTCAACTTAACGTTAGCACCGTATCCAGAAGCAGAAATCAGCGGCGTATTAAGCAAAGTTGCGGTTCAATCTGATAAGTTGAATAACCCTAGTGATACTAAAACGACTAGCTTTGATAATGGATTTGAAGTGGAGATTAACCAGATTCGCTTTCCTGACAATATGGTGATTCGCTCGGGCTTTTCTGCTACCGCACAGATCACATTAAAGAGCGTGGAAAACGTCATCACCATTCCAGAACGCGCATTACGATTTAGCGGTGAAAAACCTGAAGTCTTGATCCCAGATCAGTCAGAACAAGGTTACCAAGTGCGTGCCGTAACCTTAGGTTTGTCCGATGGCATTAATGTGGAAGTGATTGCGGGTTTATCAGCGGACGATGTGATCATCGACAACAGTTTATTCGGAGGCAAAGATGACCACTAAGCGCCCTTTTCAACGTAATGCGCTAGCAGCCGCGCTAATGACGTTCTGTGGCGCGGTGACTTTTTCAGCTCACGCCATCACTATTGAACAAGCTTGGCAAGCCGCAAAAGCTTTTGACCCTACTTATTCACAAGCGCAGATCCAATCTCAAATCAGTGAAACAGAGGTCCGAAGTACCAAAAGTGCCTTGCTGCCTTCTTTTAGCCTCAGCGCGGATACCTCATGGGATGACGATGGCAACAACACTAAAGGCTATGGTGCCACATTAAGCCAAACCATTTGGGATAGCGCTAATTGGGCACAGCTCGACCAATCTCAAGCAAGCTATGTGGCATCACAATTAAAAGTGAAGACTGCACATAATGAGCTGGCTGCAACATTACTGTATGCCTATCTCGATCTCGCCAGCGCACAAGGCGATCTACAACTTGCTGAGCAAAAGTTCGTAGAAGGTGCAAAACTGCTGAAGATTACCGAGCAGCGCTACAAAGCAGGAAAAATTCGATCAACGGCATTGGAAGACATGCGTGCTAACCACGTCGATGAGCAAGCCGATATACTCAGTGCGCAAGCCGCTCTAGAAGAGAAAAAGTCAGCCCTTATCGCGCTCATCAATCAAGACCCACAGCACATTGACCAAATTAAAACGACCGACCTCATTGAACCGCCAATGCAAGTCAGCAGCGAAACTGAATGGTTAAAGCTTGCGCAGAATAACAGCCCTGAGTTATTAGCTGCCCAGCAGGAAGTCGCCGCTTCTGAATTTGGCCGAGATGCAGCCAAAGCCAAATATTATCCCACCTTATCTGGCAGTGTTTCTTACCAAGACAATGATCAGGGTCGAGATGGGGATCTCAGTGCAGGTTTAAGCTTAAAAATTCCGTTGGATTTGAATGGTTCCACGCGCGCCACGGTCGATCAGGCTGCGCTGCAAGTCTTAAGCGCAAAGCAAGTACTGCGCAAGGTAGATATCGAGATTAAACGCAAAATTCAAAGTGGCTTTAGCCAAATCCATCTGGATTGGCGACAAGTGGAGATGGCTCAGTTACAAGTCCGCTCACGAGAGCAAGCTTTAAAAAGTAAACAAACCGTTTATGAGTCAGGAATGACTGAAGCTTCTGATTTGATTGACGCCCATAACGCTCTGTTTAACAGTAAAAACAGTCTACAACGGCGATTGTACCAATATTGGAAGCAGCGGATTGGCCTGCTGCAAGCTGCTGGGCAGTTAGATGATGACGTGATCGCTTCGCTCTCTCAGGCTCTGCACTCATGATCTCAAGCCTACAGCAAGTCGTGCAAACGCTGCTTGCCCATCGGCTACGCAGCGCCCTCGCGGTCATTGCTATCGTTTGGGGTATTGTTTCTGTTTTAGTGCTCATTGCCTTAGGTGAAGGATTTTATCGCGTCAATACACAATCTTTCGCGCTGTTAATGAGTGATACACAAATGGCTTTCCCCAGTCAAACCACCAAACCATGGCAAGGCCTTGCGGCAAGACGAGCGATTACCCTTTCAGAGCCGGAAATGCGCGCTTTGGCACAGCACCCAAACATCAGCGCCTTATCAGTTATCTACGGAAAATGGGATGCTAAAGTGACGAATGTAAAAGGCCGAATGCTTCCCGGTTACGTCAGCGGGATCGACTCTCAATTTTTAGCATTGCGCAACTTGCAACTGACCGCGGGGTCACGCGGCATTCACGCCAGCGATCAGCAAAACCATTCCCGAATTGCGGTGGTTGGTTGGCAGTTGGCACAAGTTGGTCAGCTATCTATTGGTGATACGATCAAAGTCAATACCATTCCCTTCTCGGTTGTCGGTATTACTCAGCAGCAAGAAGGGGGCATTTCTATAAACAATGAAAACAGCCAAGTGATGATCCCAAGCAGCGCTTTTAATGATCTTTGGCAAAGTGAGCCTGAATTTTTGCTTGTGCAGCCCGCAGCAGGGATACCCGCAGCGGTATTGCGCATGAACATCCTCTCTTTCTTCGCCAAACAGAAACATTTTGATCCGAGCGATACTGAGGCCATAAACCTACCGGATTTCAGCAGCGGCGCTCAGTTTTTCAATGCCTTGTTTCGAGGTATACAACTATTTTTAGGGGCAAGTGGAGCGATGACGCTTGCGGTCGGCGCTTTGGGCGTCGCCAATATCATGTTCCTTTCTGTCACGGAAAGAACGCGGGAAATTGGTGTGCGTTTAGCCATTGGCGCAACACCGAAGATCATTTTACGCCAGTTTATTTTAGAAGGTGGGTTGCTAGTGGTATTAGGTGCAGTGTTGGGAATGCTCCTCTCCTATCTGGTAGTGCTATTACTGAATTACATCGGCTTACCTGATTGGCTCGGCGAACCAGTCATCACTGCGCCGGCTTTAGGCTGGTCACTGCTCGTCACCACGTTGTTTGCGCTGCTGGCCGCTTATTTCCCAGCAAAGCGTGCCGCCAACCTCACCCCCGTCATCGCCTTAAGTGCGAGGGCTTAATCATGATGTTACCTATCAGGCAAATTTATCAAGAGATGGCGGCCGAAAAACTGCGCTTACTGCTCACTATTTTAGCCGTGGCTTGGGGCACACTTTGCATCGCTACCATGCTCGCAACAGGCGAAGGATTACGCCAAGGGCTAACACGCTCATCACAAAGTGGCAATGGCAATTTGCTTTATGTGACAGGGGGTTACGCCAGCCAGACCGCCGGGCGCTTTTTTGAAGGGAAAGCACTCTCTTTGCAAGCGGATGATGTTGAGTTTGTTCGCGCACTGCCCTTTATCCAACGCGCTGAAGTCGGCGCACAATGGGATAAACGCGTCAGTAATCAAGACAATGGCACCTGGCAGCGCCCACTAGCGGTTAACCCAGAATATCAGTCCTTAACTGGTATTGAGATAGCCAAAGGAGGACGATGGATCAACCCGCTCGATAATCAACAGCAGCGTAAAGTGGTTGTACTCGGTTATAACGCCGCAGTGCAATTGTTCAATTCTGAGGATGGTTGGAGTTGGCTGGAACCCCAGACGCTGAGCATAAACCCTGTAGGTCAATTGATAAAAATAGGTGATGAAAACTTTACCGTTATCGGCGTGATAGCGCAGACAAGTGCAGAGGTAGAACAAGGAACCCCTATTGACTACGCGGTATTTGTGCCTTTTCGCACTTGGCAACGTTTTAACCCCAACGCAGCGATTGCAGCGATCAATGTGCAGCTCAATGCCACGGTTGATCGCGAAAAAGCCGCGCAAGTGATTAAGCAAGTGATCGCCAGAAAGTACGGTGCCAGTACTTCAGACACGCAGCTCTTGCAAGTCGAAGACATGCTATTGAGGCAAAAAAGCATGCGCCGTTTCTTATTCGGTCTACAAGGCTTTTTGGGCATTATTGGGCTTATTACCCTCGGCGTCGCAGGCATTGGTATTGCCAATGTCATGTACGCAACGGTAAAACGATCCACGCGAGACATCGGTGTACGAATGGCCGTCGGAGCTACGCCAACCACTATCAAACTCCATTATTTAGTGCAAGCCTTGCTCACGATGTCACTTGGCGGTTTAGCTGGCTTAGGATCCACTTACGGGCTGATCACCTTATTAAGATACGCTCCCTTAGAAGGCAATATGCTGTTTGAGCAATTAGGGAAACCCTTACCCGAACTGTCGTTTTCGATTGTCTTTCTTGTGATCGCGGCGCTGGCGATTGTCGGTGTGATTGCCGCGTGGTTTCCCGCCAATCGCGCGGCTAGCATTACGCCATTAGAGGCATTACAAAGTGAATAAACAAAACTTACCGAACCTTGTTCAATTGACCAATATCAGCAAGCACTATCGCAGTGGTGAAGAGTTGGTCAAAGCATTAGACGGCGTTTCGCTATCGATTCAAAAAGGCGAATTTCTCTCCATTCTAGGGCCATCAGGCTCGGGTAAATCAACCTTAATGAATATCCTCGGTTGCTTGGATGTTCCTACATCGGGTGAATATCAGTTGGACGACAAGGCGGTCGCCTCGCTCAGCAGCCATCAATTGGCTCATATTCGTAATCAAAAAATTGGCTTTGTTTTTCAAAGTTTCAACCTGCTCGAATACGCTAATGCTCTCGATAACGTCGCCCTACCCTTGGTCTATCGCGGAGTAAAATTAAAAGAGCGCCGAGCACGTGCAGCAACACTATTAGAAAAAGTGGGGCTTGGCGATCGCATGCAGCATAAGCCCAACCAGCTCTCGGGGGGGCAAAAGCAGCGGGTGGCGATTGCGCGCGCGTTGGTCAATGATCCGCAAATTATCTTAGCCGACGAACCGACAGGTGCGTTAGATTCAAAATCAGGCGCTGAAATTGAAGCCCTGTTCAATGAGCTTCATCAAGAAGGACGAACGCTTATTGTCGTCACTCACGATCTCGCATTAGCGAAGCGAACTCACAGAATAGTGAATATCAAAGATGGGCAGATTTTATCTGATGAACGCGTTGATCACGCAACAAGGCAGCCATAAATAGCTCAACGCATTGTAAGAAGTTATAAAGTGAACGAGAAAGACGAAGCCGTTCCAGTTCGCCTTTCTTAGTTCATTTTTTCTTTGTTCTTTCTTTGTTGGTTTTTTCTTTGGATCCTATTGAGAGATACCCGCCAATTTCAGCAATACCGCTTCGAGTTGATCCCATGGCATGAGCTGTGAGTCAATCACTTCTAAGCGTGATTCAAACCCTTCTAAGCTCATCTCATTCACTGAAACGACTCCTTGGTTGATGTTGAAGGCGTAACATCCTTTATCGGTATTGACGACCGCCTTAACACGCTCAGCGGTCAGGGCACTCAGCATAGAAAAAAGCTCATCAAAATCAAAATGGTATTCAGCGCCGATTAACCAACCACAACTGAAATAACCTTGGCCCCGATTTTCTTTGCGCACAAACGCTTTACCCGGCTGTAACGCAAACTGTGGTTCTAACGAAGCATGATGATGGTGATGCGCTTCAATATGAGTAGAAGCTGCGCCGTGAAGACGTTCAATATCTAATAATTCTAAAGGCAACTCACCTTGCTTGACTAACTTGCTAAAAATCTTCGCGGGTGATTGATCAGTCACCCAGTCATTAAACGCATCCACATCAGCACTAGTGCATTGATCCACTTTATTGCCAATCACCACATCACCACTGGCCAATTGGTCATTAAAATTTTGGTTGGATGTGTATTTTTCATTACGCAAGTTGCGCGGATCCACTAAAGTGATCGTGGCTTTTAAATCGACATACGGTGCATATTGATCAGAAGTTAAAGTTGCCACCACTTGCTTAGGGTGCCCAAGCCCTGTTGGCTCAATTAATAGACGATCGGGCTTTTGCCTAAGTAAGGCGTTAATTCCAACAGACATAGGAACACCCGCGGTACAGCACATACAGCCGCCCGGTACTTCTTTGATCAGCGCGCCTTGGTCAGACATCATCGCCCCATCAATACCAATTTCTCCAAACTCATTGACCAACACCGCCCACTTTTCATCAGCAGGTTTATTCTTCAATAAATTCAAAATGGCCGTCGTTTTTCCTACACCAAGAAAACCGGTAATAATGTTAGTTGGTACTTTTTTTGTCATGTCAGCACTCCTTTTGCGGCAGTATATACCGAAATAAGAAGCCAGTGCATGGTTTGCCAGTTAGACAGGAACAATGAGCCGAGGTACATAAACGACAAAAGGCGCACTACGGTGAGCGCGCCTTTCCCCTCGTAACTCAATCGTGAGTTCGCGAATCGGGAGGACTATAGATGCAACCCGATCATAAACGAGGACATAGAATTGAAATATTGCTGATTCCATCCAAATTGTAGGTAAGGCTTGAATTCCTCCCTGTACGATATCTGAATCTGCCTTACGCTTTAACTATGGTTCATTTGGCTGGCTTAGCAAGGTTCAATCTCTGTTTTTTAACTCATTTTTAACTCAGATCTCGTTTTTAGTAGAGAATCTCTCCATCTTCCAGATATGGAAATCTACATTGCAGCTTTGACGCTATAGTTAATCACTTTGGCGCGTATAATTCTGTAACAAAATATGTTCACATTTTACCAATCGAGGCCCTTTTTTACATGACCAAAAGAGAGAGATTGAAACAGTCACTGCTTGCAAAAGTTCCAAAAGATACGATTAACCAATTTCTCTCTAAGGACAAAACACCACTCTCAATCCTTTTTCTTTCACTCATTGTCGGTATTCTTGCTGGGATTGTTGGTACTTACTTTGAGGCCGCTGTGCACCTGGTTTCTGAAACACGCACCGAGTGGTTAAAAAGTGAGATTGGTAATATCTTACCCTTGTGGTTGGCCGCTTTTCTTATCAGTGCAGCGTTGGCGTTTATCGGTTATTTCCTTGTGCACCGGTTTGCGCCCGAAGCCGCCGGTTCTGGCATTCCTGAAATTGAAGGCGCGATGGATGGTATGCGCCCCGTTCGTTGGTGGCGAGTACTGCCAGTGAAGTTTTTTGGCGGTATGGGCGCCTTAGGTTCTGGTATGGTTTTGGGACGTGAAGGGCCCACGGTTCAAATGGGGGGAGCCATTGGCCGAATGGTGTCGGATATTTTCCGCATCAAAAATGACGATACCCGCCACTCACTCTTAGCATCTGGCGCAGCTGGAGGCCTAGCTGCCGCATTTAATGCGCCGCTGGCGGGCATCATGTTTGTGATAGAGGAGATGCGCCCGCAGTTTCGCTATACCCTCATTTCAGTACGTGCTGTTATTGTCTCTGCGGTAGCGGCAAATATCGTCTTTCGCGTGATTAATGGCCAACATGCTGTGATCCAGATGCCGCAATATCAAGCACCAGAGCTGGCTTCACTGTGGCTGTTTCTGCTGCTTGGGGGACTGTTTGGTATTTTCGGTGTGCTATTCAACCGTTTAATCACACTATCACAAGATATTTTTGCCAAAATTCATCGCAATGATCGTAAGCGATATTTACTCACGGGTTCATTATTGGGAGGCTGTTTTGGCTTAACTTTATTGTATATTCCTGAATTGACTGGGGGTGGCATCTCACTGATCCCTAATATCACCAATGGTGACTATGGTGCCGCTATCTTGCTGCTTTTGTTCATTGGCCGTATTTTTACCACCTTGATCTGCTTTGGTTCTGGTGCTCCGGGCGGGATTTTTGCGCCAATGCTGGCATTAGGCACGCTGTTTGGTTACGCCTTTGGTCTGATTGCGCAAGAACTGTTACCACAATTAGCGATTGACCCAGGAATGTTCGCCATTGCAGGCATGGGGGCACTGTTTGCCGCAACGGTTCGCGCACCCATTACAGGTATTTTGTTAGTTATTGAAA
>NZ_NDIO01000305.1:0-12965 GCF_002241085.1 Vibrio sp. V03_P4A6T147 | reverse complement strand
TCTAAAAAAAAAAAGGGTTCGTCGAAGCAGGTTATGTCGATGGCATGCTTAACCGTGAAGCTCAGAATTCGACCTTTCTTGGTAATGGTATCGCGATCCCACACGGTACAACCGATACACGTCAACTGGTTAAGCAAACGGGTGTTGCTGTTCACCACTTCCCCAACGGCGTTGACTGGGGTAACGACACAACCGTTTATGTCGCGATTGGTATTGCAGCGAAATCCGATGAACATTTGGGCATTCTGAAGCAACTGACGCAAGTGTTATCCGCCGATGGCGTTGAAGAGAAACTGAAACAAGCGTCCAGTGCCAATGATGTCATTGCACTCCTCAATGGTGAAGTGCAATTTGAGCCTGATTTTGATGCTTCGTTGATCCAACTGCTTTTCCCTGCCAGTGATATGGTACAGATGAGCGCCGTCGCTGGCGGTTTGCTACGCAATACCGGCTGTGCCGACAATGAATTTGTTGCCGAACTGGTCACGAAAGAGCCAACCCACCTAGGCAAGGGATTGTGGTTAATCAGCAGTGACAAAGCGGTCAAACGCACGGGCATTTCGTTTGTGTCAACCGCCAATGCGTGTGAATACAATCAACTCAACGTCAAAGCCTTGATCGCGATTGCCGCTTGTAATAATGCTCACCAAAACATTCTGGATAAGCTCACGCAGCTTGTGCTTCAGCAACAGCAAGAAACCTTGCTCAATGCGAATGCTGCCCAATTATTGGCTTTCTTCAGCAATGACAATGAGCAAGCTCCGGCAAAAGATGAGAGCGCAGCAAGCAAGGTTGCGGTATTCAAAATCAAAAATGCACATGGTCTGCACGCTCGTCCAGGAGCGATGTTGGTGGCCGAAGCGAAGAAATTTGAAGCCAATATCAAAGTGTCTAACTTAGATGGCGACGGAAAAACAGCCAACGCGAAAAGCCTGATGAAAGTCATTGCGCTGGGCGTAAAACATGGCCACCAGCTTCAGTTTTCAGCTGAGGGGGCAGACGCCGAGCAAGCATTAGAATCGATCGGTAAAGCGATTGCTTCTGGTCTAGGTGAAGGGTGAGGATTAAGCCATGACAAATAAAGTCGTCACTATCACGCTAAACCCAGCGCTTGATTTAACAGGTAGCTTGGATGTGCTGAATGTTGGCTCAGTGAGCCTAGTCAAACAAGGTTCACTTCACGCCGCAGGTAAAGGGGTTAATGTTGCGAAAGTACTGAGCGATCTCGGTGCAAAGGTGACTGTGACCGGCTTTCTTGGCCGTGATAACCAAGAGTTGTTCTGTCAGCTATTTGATCAGATGGCCGCAATTGATGAGTTTGTTCGTGTTGATGGTGCAACCCGTATTAACGTGAAATTGGTGGAGCAATCGGGTGAAGTGAGCGACATCAATTTCCCCGGAGTTGAAGTGACGCCGCTTGCCATTGAGCAGTTCGAACGCACTCTCGAGAGATTAGCCGCTGATCACGACTATTTTGTGCTCGCTGGTAGCTTGCCACAGGGCATCTCCCCAGCATTATGTGCTTCGTGGATCGAAAAACTGCACTCGATGGGTAAAAAAGTACTGTTTGATAGCAGCCGTGATGCTCTCAAAGCGGGCCTTGACGCTAAGCCTTGGTTGATTAAACCAAACGATGAAGAGCTTTCTCAATTTGTGGGGCGTGAACTACACACTCCTGAGCAATGCCAAGCGGCCGCCGCGCAACTGGCCGAAAAAGGCATCGAAAATATAGTGGTGTCGATGGGAGCAAATGGCGTGATGTGGTTGAACCAACATCAATGGCTGCATGCAAAACCACCACGTATGCAGGTCGTTAGCACTGTTGGCGCAGGCGATACTTTAGTCGCTGGCCTTTGCTGGGGACACATGCAGCAGATGGAAAAAACAGAACTGCTTACTTTTGCCACTGCCCTCTCTGCGTTAGCTGTTACGCAAGTCGGCGTGGGTATGTCAAACCGAAAACAACTAGAAACCCTACAACAACAAATCCAATTACAACCCGTTAGCTTAAGCGCTAACTCATAAGGACAGAAGGTCGTAACTATGAAGATTGCTATTATTACCGCATGCCCCAGTGGCGTTGCAAACAGCATCATTGCTGCCGGGCTGCTTGAACAAGCGGCAAAATCGCTCAATTGGACCGCTGTGGTTGAATGCCATTCCAGCATCATTCAAGGCCATACGCTCTCTAGCAGTGAAATCGACAACGCAGATGTGGTGGTTATTGCTCGTAATACACCAATAGATACCACCCGCTTTATCGGCAAAAAAGTGTACCAAAGTGACATTTCAGCCTGCACGTCTGATCCCGTTGCTTTTTTGAACAGCGCGATAAGTGCAGCGACTATCCTAACTGAGCAAGAGGCAAAAACGGTATCTGCGCCAGTCGTAACGCAAGCCGCTAAAAAAATCGTGGCGATTACCGCTTGTCCAACGGGTGTTGCACACACCTTTATGGCGGCAGAAGCGCTAGAAAACCATGCAAAACGCCTTGGCCATCAAATCAAAGTAGAGACACGTGGTTCTGTGGGCGCGAAAAACCAACTCACGGCGCAAGAGATTGCTGATGCGGATTTGGTGATCATTGCGGCCGATATCGAAGTACCACTCGATCGTTTCAACGGCAAAAAACTGTACAAAACCAGTACAGGTCTTGCACTGAAAAAAACCGAGCAAGAGATCACCAACGCGTTTAACCAAGCGTCTATTTATACGCAATCGTCAGCGTCTAATAACAATCAAACCGAAGAGAAAAAAGGGGTGTACAAGCACCTGATGACTGGGGTATCTCACATGCTTCCTGTCGTAGTCGCGGGTGGTTTGATCATCGCACTCTCTTTTGTGTTTGGTATTGAAGCGTTTAAAGAGCAAGGCACATTGGCGGCAGCGCTGATGACCATTGGTGGCGGTTCAGCCTTTGCATTAATGATCCCTGTCATGGCGGGTTTTATTGCGTTCTCGATTGCTGACCGTCCGGGGCTTGCTCCTGGTTTGATTGGCGGGATGTTGGCAAGCTCTACCGGAGCCGGTTTTCTTGGCGGTATTGTGGCCGGTTTCATTGCAGGTTACGCCGCTAAATTCATTGCAGATAAAGTCTCCTTACCTCAATCGATGGAAGCGCTAAAACCGATCCTCATCATTCCATTTGTGGCGAGTCTCTTTACTGGCTTGGTGATGATTTACATCGTTGGTGGCCCTGTATCGAGCATCATGGCTGCAATGACTGAGTTCTTAAACAACATGGGCTCAGCCAACGCCGTACTTCTGGGTGTAATCCTAGGCGCGATGATGTGCTTTGACTTAGGCGGGCCGATTAATAAAGCAGCGTATACCTTTGGTGTTGGTCTACTTGCTTCGCAAACTTACGCACCAATGGCCGCTATTATGGCTGCGGGTATGGTGCCAGCGTTAGGTATGGGCCTTGCGACTTTCCTTGCCAGAGACAAATTTGAAGCCGGTGAACGTGAAGCGGGTAAAGCCTCATTTGTACTAGGTTTATGCTTTATCTCTGAAGGGGCAATTCCATTTGCAGCGAAAGATCCAATGCGCGTTATCCCAGCTTGTATGGCAGGCGGCGCGTTAACGGGTGCACTGTCTATGTTGTTTGGCGCGAAATTAATGGCTCCGCACGGCGGCTTATTTGTCCTACTGATCCCAAATGCGATTACACCTGTACTGATGTACCTAATCGCGATTGCGGCTGGTACGGCGGTGACTGGCTTTGGTTACGCCTTCCTTAAAAACCGCGCAAAAGCGAGCGAGAGCTCAACCGCGGCAGCAATATAATTTGCATCATTAATATCTAACCATCATGAGTGAGCAGCAGCGCTGCTCACTTTTTCACGCTTTTCCAGGGCTAAAATTCCTTTACACGCACCGCTGACACGCCGCATACTCACCCTCAGTTTAAGTAGCCTCGCGATAGTTATGATCCAGTCATTGATGTTTGCCTTCTTGTTTAGCTTATTGAGCCTGTTCTCCTCGCTCAACCTCAATGCTACACAAAGCTTTTCGGCGAGTGAGTCTACGACAATCCAGCATGTTCATTTTTCCAGTCATCCATTTTTTGTTGATCGTGATGCAGCGATATTAACCACAAGGCATGAATCGCCACGAGTCAGTGGGCTTCGGTTAATCTCAGATGACGACGAAGAGACGAGCGCAGAAACTACCCTACTTTTTTACACTCTCAGTACCACTGCGCTTGTCGTCATTTGTTCTCTGTATACAGGTCAATCAACTCACGTTTTTGTGCGTAAAGCACTGCAATTTTCCAACCTGTATTCACGCTTCGCCCACGCTTAACACCTTTTTCAATCGGACCAATTATTACTATTTACTGATTGAGGAAGCTTGTTATGAATACTTTTTTGTCTATTTTTTCTGCCTTATGGCATCAAGATCTGTTTGCGCTACAACAGGTCGATCTGTCGTTACTTTACCTCTGCATTGGATTACTTATCTTCGTTGAAAGTGCATTTATTCCAGCAGCGCCGCTGCCTTGCGATAGTGTGATTGTACTGTGCGGTAGCCTTGCGGCCGTTGGGGTACTCAACCTTTATGCCATTATTGGCGTGCTGGTTTTTGCTGGTTGGCTGGGCAGTGCGATCGCCTTTTATCAAGGCCACCAACTTAAAGAGTGGCGATTAGTCTCAACTTGGCTCAACAAAGTCTCAGAAAAACAGTGGCGCACTACCGATAACTTGATCCAAAGGTATGGGCTACTGGCCATGTTCATGGGGCGCTTTCTGCCGGTAGTTCGTTCTTTGCTGCCTATGGTAATGGGGCTGCGTAATGCAGTAACACCAACACGCTTCCTGCTCGTCTCACCACTGAGCGCGCTGGCATGGATTCTGTTTTTGGTCGGCTCAGGCTTAGGTATTTCTCTTTTGCCCGACAAGCTTGCCAAAATAGCCAATCATGCGTTGATATTAGCACCACTGATGACACTGTTGATCGCTATCTCAACGGTACTGGTGGGTTGGTTAATGCGTAAGCGTTCACTGCAAAAAGCCCCTCGCATCAGTGAAGAAAGCCAATTATAGCGGCCTTACGCCACGGTTCAAATGGCCGTGGCGTTCGTAATCGTATGAGCATAGCAGCGAGCCACGCTGACAATAGATAAAAAAAGGGCTCAAAAGAGCCCTAAAACAGAATAATTAATTATAAATGTAAAAAGCTTGCGCTCCTTACAAAACGGCTAAAGATGTGTGTATTTGTTACGTGCTCACTAATCCAATATCTCGCAAAACATCCCACTAACATTTCACGCTGGCTCTGCCTGAGTACTTAACCGATATTGAGTCTAACAAGCGCTTCGTATAGATGCTGTATGGATAGCAAGGCTCGATATAAAGATTTTATAAAGTAGCCTAAACCGCAAACTGGTCTGATTCGCCTTCTACCAACCGATATCCTACCCCTGTTTCTGTAATAATATGTTTAGGTTGGGCTGGATTTTCTTCCACTTTATGACGCAACTGGGCAACATGAATACGAACATAATGATGATGTTCAATGTAGTTACTGCCCCACACTTCTTTTAAAATTTGCTTATGAGTCAAAACCTTGCCCATATTTCTCACCAAAAGTTTTAAAATATTGTACTCGGTTTTGGTCAGTTTTAAGGGTTCACCACTTTTAGTCACTTGCTTAAATGCCAAGTCGACAACGATCTGGCCGAATTGGTAGCAAACCGACTCTTGAGGCTGAGGTTGGCTCAGTTGGCGTAACGCGACACGTATTCGCGCTAGCAGTTCTTCACTACCAAATGGTTTAATCAAGTAATCGTTGGCTCCCGCATCAAGTGCTTGAACCTTATCTGATTCCTTATCACGGGCCGAGATGACAATGATTGGCGTCTGCGTCCAACCCCGAAGCTCTTTGGTGAGTGCAATACCTTCCATATCTGGTAAGCCTAAATCCAATAAAATCAGATGCGGATTCCAGTTTGCGACTAAGGCTATCCCTTGCTCTGCTGTTCCAGCCGTTTTGACTTGATACTGATAACCGCTGATCAACACGTTGAGAAAACGTTGAATCGGTGCTTCATCTTCAATGATCAAGATTTTAATTTCACTGTTCATACAGTCCCTTTAAATCGTAAAGTCGGCATGGTATCGCCACGGTAAAACTAACACCTTGGCTTTCACGGTTGCGAGCAACTATCGTACCGTGATGTGCGGTGACGATCACTTGGCATATCGCTAAGCCAAGCCCTGTGCCATCGACTTGGGTATGGTTGAGGCGATAAAAACGCTCAAAAATTCGGGTTAATTCTTGCTCAGGAATACCGGGGCCATTGTCCGCTACTGTTAAAATAAACGCCTCATCACGGTATTCTATCTGGATCTCTATCTCACTTCCTTTAGGTGTATATTTGGCTGAATTTTCAATCAGGTTAGAGATAACCTGTTCAATCAATAAACTATCGAGTTCAACCAACATTGGTTCACTTTTTAAATTCACATGATGGTGACGCAATCGTCGAGATAAACGGCTCAGTGCACTGCCAAGCACTTCTTCAGGTTCGACCCAATCCAACTTAGGTACGAGGGCCGCGCTAGTGTAACGCGTGATATCAAGCAGTTTTGTTAAACTACGATTGAGCCGCTCACCTTGCTCAGCGATCGATTTCAATAGTTCATCTTGCACCTCTTGATCCAGCTTCAACCCCGCATCGGTCAACGTCGTTGCCACGCCAATGATCGTCCCTAATGGTGTTTTCAAATCATGAGATACTGATGCTAATAACGTGCTACGCATGGTTTCTAATTGATTAGCCGTTTCCACTTCCGCAAGCGCTTGGTTAGCTTGCGAACGTGCCAGTGACAAACTGAGTAATGAAATGACCCACGGGGTAACTTTGTCCTGTTGATCTTTTTCAACCGCTAATACGCCCAATACTGTCTCTCGATCTTTAAGCCAGTGAATGGTGGTGGTCGCAGGTACATGACGGCCATCAAATTCTTCTAGCTGGGCATACGGAAACGAATCGTTTTTTGCAAGCAGATGCCAGTGAGGGTGAGCAGATAAAATCGCGCTCGGCAAGCTCAGCTCTTTATTAAGAAACTGCACGGTCGCCTGCGCAATTTGCTCACTGGTTCGCAGTGCCGACAAGTGGCAAGCAAGCTGATAATAGGTCTTATGGCGCATCTGGAGGTGCTTATTTTTCTGTATTTGCTTTCTCTGTGACTGTGTTATATTGATCGCGAACATCCCACTGAACACCATCACCGAAAAAGTAATCACATGCTGCGCATTCTTAAAACGGAACGAACTGTAATCCGGCAATAAGAAGTAGTAATACACTATGACGCCCATAATGGTCATGAGGTATGCATTGCGTGGACGAAGTAGTGAAGCACTAACAATGTTGAGCAATAAAAACAGCATTGCCATGTCTGTTTCTAAGATATTTTTTCGGTAAATCACGCCTACCGTAGTAACCAACACATACAGGCATATCAATAAGATGACCCGTTGTGTCTCGTTTACTCGCGCCATGTTTAGCGTCTTAACCATCTTTGTTTCTCGTGATTTTGTCACCTTAGTGACGGAATCATACATCTTCAGACGTAAGTCGCAACGATTGCGATAAACACAAGAGGTTTCCAGAGTAATGAATTGGATTACTGATGCCAATACTGCGGTAGCAAATATAGCCTATCAATTAAGTGAAGTGATTGCCGTATACCCGATAACGCCAAGTACCACCATGGCCGAGTGCTGTGAAGCATGGTCGGCAAAACATCAGCTCAATATCTTAGGGGAGACACCCGAGGTAATTGAGATGCAATCTGAAGCGGGAACCATTGCGGTTGTGCATGGTAGCGCCATGAGCGGTGCATTAGCCACGACCTTTACTTCTTCGCAAGGATTATTATTGATGATCCCCACTTTATATAAATTGGTGGGAGAGCTGACTCCGTGCGTGATCCATGTCGCCGCACGCAGTGTCGCAACCCATGCCCTATCGATTTTTTGCGATCACTCAGATGTGATGTCGATTCGGCAAACGGGCGTTGCCATGTTATGCGCAAGCAACGGTCAGCAAGCACAAGACATGGCTTTGATATCGACCATAGCTTCACTGCGCAGCCGGTTACCGTTTGTCCATTTTTTTGATGGATTTATCACCTCTCATACCTTAACTAATATAGACATGCTCACCACCGAGCAGGTAGCGCAACTTTTTCCCCATCGCGCATTGCTTGAATTTCGTCAGCGCGCCTTAACGCCCGATCGCCCAACCTTACGCGGAGCAACGGCAGGTCCAGATACTTATTTTCAATGCCGCGAAGCGCAAAACCGCTATCAACAGCATGCACCTGATGTTGTCCAAACCTGTATGGATGAGTTTGCGCAGCTCACTGGACGTGCCTATCACTTAGTAGAGTACTGTGGCCATCCACAAGCTACACGACTAATCATCGCTCTTGGCTCGGTCAGTGAAACACTCAACCAATACGTTCAAAGCAAGCCAGATGAGAGCGTCGGTGTTGTCACCGTTCATCTCTATCGCCCTTTTCCTACTCAAGCATTACTCAACGCCTTGCCTGAATCGGTACAGCAGATCAGTGTGTTGGACCGCACTAAAGAACCCGGAAGTAGCGGTGAACCGCTGTATCTGGATGTGCTTGATGCCATTTACCAAAGTGGTCGACCCATTGAGTTATTCCGAGGCCGTTATGGTTTATCGGGAAAAGCTTTCTTTCCAGAAGATGCGCAGCACATTTTCGCTATGATGCGAAATGAGCACGGCCGGAAAAGAGAATTCGTGGTAGGAATCGATGATGACGTCACTCATCTTAGCCTACCCGTTACCTCACAGCCTGAACGAGAAGAAGCGCTGCAAACGGTGTTGATGTACGGCTACGGTGGTGATGGTAGCATCTCGGCAGGAAAAAACGTGCTCAAAGCTCTTGGCAAGCAAAACCACTGGTATGTGAATGCTCAGTTCGAGTACGACTCGAAAAAATCACGCAATCTTACGACGACGCACTTGCGACTCTCCGAACAACCGATCCAAACTCCGTACCCGATTCGGCAAGCCAGATTAATTTCGCTCAGTCAATTAGGCCTACTGAAAGACATCGATATCACGCAGCGATTTTGTCAGCGCGCGCTACTATTGATCAACACATCGCTTACAGGGCAAGCACTGTGGGATTCTCTGCCATTTGCATTGCAATCGACGATCCAAGCTAAACAGATCAAAGTGGTGACGATCGATGCCGATAAGTTAAGCGCTCAGCATCAACTCAAAAACAAAGCCAGCGTAGCTATGCAAGTAGCGGCGACTTTACTGCTCAGCCCAAGCCAAGAACCTTCTCAACAGCGTGCAACTTTGCTGGTTCTGCAAGCAATGTGCAAAACGCAATTACAAGGAAAACCTGACGCACTTATCGAGCGTAACCTCGCGTGCATTGAGGCAGCAGCGCACGAGATAAACGACTCACCTTTCACCATCACCGCACAAACCTCGCAAACATCATTTGCGATCAAAGAGCGCAGCCAACCCTCTTCTTTGGTGGAATGGTTACTCGCTGGGAAAGGAGGAGATTTACCTGTCTCTGCCTACCCTGCTGACGGGATTTGGCCAACCAATACTTCTTCTTTAGAGAAACGAGATATCTCCGAACAATTACCAGTTTGGGATCCGGATCTCTGCACTCAGTGCGGTTACTGTGTCTCGATATGTCCGCACTCAGCAATTCGTGCTCGGGTGTTCGAACCCAACGAAGCACATCAAACATCGACCGCGCTTAAAACCATGTCTTATCGCTCTCGTCATCAACAAGATGCGCAATACACATTACAAGTATCGCCCGATGACTGCACTGGCTGCCAACTCTGCGCACAAGTTTGTCCAGCCAAAGATAAGCGCGACCCTGAGCAGAAAGCGCTGACTATGGTCAGTAAGCCACTTTGTTATGAACAAGAACAGCAGCAGTTTGCCCAGTTTAATGCGCTGCCAATGCAAAACATCCACCAACAGAGCCGTATTGATGTCAAAACCATCCAGCATGTTGAGCCTTATTTCGAATATCCTAATGCTTGCGCTGGGTGTGGTGAAACACCTTATATTCGGATTTTGACCCAATTATTTGGTGACCGACTTTATATTGCTAATGCCACTGGATGCTCTTCCATTTTTGGTGGCAATTTGCCCACAACACCCTACAGCCAAGATGCCCAAGGAAGAGGACCTGCATGGGCCAATAGCCTATTTGAAGATAACGCGGAATTTGGGCTGGGAATGCGATTAGCCGTCAAAGCCTTAGGGGCGCGAGCACAAACGGCCTTTGCTCAACACTCCCTTCACGGCAGCAATGAGTTACTCACTGACGTTGATGAGCGTCGACAACAACTGAGCAAGATAAAATCGAGCTTAACGTCAGACACTCCGCATGCCGAATTAAAGCTATTACTTGATTATTTGATTGAAAAACAGGTATGGCTGATAGGTGGCGATGGCTGGGCTTATGACATCGGTTTTGGCGGCCTTGACCATGTGTTACGCAGCGGTGAAAACATCAATATCTTAGTACTCGATACTCAATGCTATGCCAACACTGGTGGGCAAAAATCCAAATCAACCCCACAAGGAAAAACAGCCAAACTGTGTAGTTTACCCAACCCAAATCCCGCCAAAGATTTGGTTGCTCTTTACCAAAACCTGCCCGGTATTTATGTGGCAAGAATCGCTTTAGCGGCCAATATGAACCACACGATCAAAACGCTACAAGCGGCTGGGGAACATAAGGGGCCATCATTGGTTGTCGCTTATTCTCCATGCATTGAGCACCATTATGATCTTGCGCAGAGCGCCGAATACACAAAGGCACTGGTTAAGCAAGGTGACTGGCCACTGTATGCAGCGCTTGGCAAAAACGTTGAATAACACACCTTAACCCTGCTAAGAAATAAGCCGTTCCTTGATAAAGAAACGGCTTATTTCTACGTGAGTTGATGGATCTTACTTTAAGCTCAATGAGTCGGTGCGCTGAACCGCAACACAATGCAATCAAGACATTAAATTTCTCGATAGACGCCCATCTCAATCAAACGATCAGAAGGAATGTTAAGCCGCTCTGCCGTACGCAGCGCATGTTTGCTCATTAAGATAAATAACCGCGCTTTGAAATCATGCCATAGGCCCACTTTCTGCGCCTGAATACGCTCAGCAGAGAGCAAGAAAATAGTCTCATTGGGATGTAGATGCAGCCCTTTAAGCGAACAGGAGTGCATCACTTGTTCAATATCTGGTACTTCCTGATAGCCCGTATGAATGATCACTTGCCAAAACGTTTCTGACAACTGCTCGATCTCTGCTCGGCGACAAGGATGCACTTTAGGCTGTGATTCATACTGAAACGTCATCAATATATTACGCTCATGAAGCGTTTTATTGTATTTCAAATTATGCACCAAAGAGCGAGGGACATGATGGCTGACACGCGAAAGGTAGACGGCATTACCTTGAGTACGACGAAATGTTTCCCCTTCAAGAGAAGCAATCATGGCAGAAAGCGACAAATCACTGCCCGACACGTCAAGTAAACGCTGCTTCTGCTGCTGCCAAATAGACATCACAGCAAAGATAAGACCACCTAGCGAAATCGGCAACCAACCACCATCACTCAATTTGGTCGAAGTTGAAGTAAAGAGAAAGGCATCTAGGCTAACAAAAACCGTCCCCAGCAACCAAACATGTGCTCGCGGCCATTGCCAGTAATAACGTGCCACAATCACTATCAGTAACGACGAAATTGCCATGATCGCCGTTACGGCGATGCCATAAGCGGCGGCTAAGTTAGCCGATGATTGGAAACGCATCATCACAAACAGCACAGCGACAAACAGCAACACATTGGCTGCTGGAACATAAATTTGCCCTTGAGAGTGCTCTGACGTATGGGTAATTTTCAATGGCGGGAGATAACCATAGTTCATTGCTTGACGAGTTAATGAAAAGATCCCTGAAATCACCGCTTGTGAAGCAATCACGGCCGCTAAGGTAGCCAAAATAATCACAGGCCATAGCCACAGGCTAGGCACTAAACCAAAAAAGGTTTGACCTGTAACACCTTGAGAAACCAATAGATAAGCCCCTTGCCCAAAATAGTTAAGCAATAAACTGGGTAACACAATCATAAACCAAGCAAGACGGATTGGCTTAATACCAATGTGTCCCATATCAGCATACAAGGCTTCAACGCCAGTCACTGACAGCACTACGACGCCAAGAATGATCAACGTATTTACCCCCTGTTCGGCGATAAAATGAAACGCGTAATAAGGATTGATTGCGACTAATACCTGTGGTTGCTCAATGATAGCGTTAAACCCTAAAACGCCCAACGAGAGAAACCATATAGCCATTACCGGCGCAAAAAATCGCCCAATACGTTCGGTGCCTAATGCTTGAATTGCAAACAGAATCACGATAATTCCTACTGCAATCGGTAGCACGAATGGTGCGAAATCTTGCTCCACCACCGCGATACCTTCCACAGCAGACAGTACTGACATAGCCGGCGTTATTACCGCTTCACCAAAAAAGAACCCGGTGGCTAATAACCCAAGTAATAACACCAAAGGCTTTAGTGAATCTGGGCAATGCTCTCTAGCAATTGCAGATAAAGTTAAAATACCACCTTCACCATGTTTATGCGCACGAGTGATGAGCATTAAATATTTCACCGAGACGATCAACACAAATGCCCAAAACACCAAAGAGAGGATGCCAAGTACATTCAATGAATTGATCGGTAATGGGTGGTGACTAAAAAACACCTCTTTTAGTGCATATAACGGGCTAGTGCCAATATCGCCATAAACGATACCTACGGCTAATAGTGCAAGCGAAGCGGTACTTTTTTGTGGTTGTTTCATTTCAATATTGCCCTAAATGGGCATCCTATCTAACTATGCTCACCTCATAGTAATCAGATAGATTT
>NZ_NDIO01000296.1:0-12981 GCF_002241085.1 Vibrio sp. V03_P4A6T147 | reverse complement strand
TGGTTAGAGATGTTGACAACTTCTAAAGTTGCGACTTATTTTGTGATGATAATGGTCTACTTCAAATATTTGATGTGGAATGGTTTTTCTTTTTCATAAAAATGAGATTAGATTCAAATTGTTATCTTAAAATGTGGTGAGTTTTCGGTTAATTCACCATCACGCTTATTGGATGAATCGCAACGCGCAATGCTTTCGTTACTGCGCTGGTTTTATCTTAATAAGAGCGCAGACGCATAAAATAACGTCTACTATTTAACCATTGGCTAGGATGTATTACTTCCAAGGATGATAACAATGGTAATACTTACCCACTTCTCAATTAAGGCACGCTTGTTCTTACTCTGCCTCATTCCAACACTGGTTATTCTGGCTGTGGCATGGCGTCTATTCCTCCCATTTGAAAGCCGTTTAGACACATACCATGTGTTGAACCAAAAGATTGGAGCAATCAATCAGGTCACCACCAGTTCAGCCCTTTTTTATACCTTGCTAAGTGCGAAGTTGCGCAGCGAAAATAGCGAAGACTCTCGGCCGCAGCTCAAGCAGGAGCTAGCTGAATCGCTGGATAAAATTGTGCTGGATACAGGTTCTACAAATAGTCATTTTGGGAGTAAAAGCAACCGTACATTGATAGAAAACCGTGTGCTTGACCTTCACCATTTGTTGGATGAGTTGCCGTCGGCTTCACAAAGCGAGACCCTAGAATTAGGCCGCCAAGTATTTAATCTTTTGTATGAAGTGATGGCCGAGCTGCAAAAAACCAACAGTTTTCTTGCGCCTGTTGATATTCATACCTTGGATCTGGTGTATAGCGACCTGCATTGGTTTGCATTTTGGGTGCAAAAAGAGGCGTGGTTAATCAAAGAATTAACCATGGATCAAGAGGTATTTCAATCTCGACAAACAGAATACTTTCAAGCTGTTGAGCGCCAGCAACAATACTTCGAACGTATCATTGATAACGGCGCTCAACTCGAACAACTGGTGCAGTTGTTTACGCAACCTGAATTTCGCCAAGCCGCCTTGATTCGCGAAAAAATCGTTAGTAATGAAGCTGATCCTCAAGCATTAGCTTCTTATGTCAAAAATGTGGAAGAGCGTTACTTGGCGATAGATAAACTGGTGCAAAGTGTCAACCAACACTTATCGGCTCAACTGAATGTGCGTCTCCAGCAAGAAAAAATGGGTATGTTAAGTATATCGGCATCGCTGTTAGCCGTGTTGGCGCTGCTGTTTGTGCTAGGAGCAAGTACCTCATCTCGCATCTCGTCAAAGCTCAAGCGGATCATCAATACCATGAGTCGATTGCGTGAAAAGCAGAACGGCATTGAACAGATCCCGATTGATGGCAAAGATGAGTTTTCCCGTTTTACAATCAATCTCAACCATATTATTGAGAAACAGCAACAGTACGAGAGTGCTTTGGTGGAAACAAAGGAAGCGGCAATTGCCGCTAATCGAGCCAAAAGCGCGTTCTTAGCCAATATGTCGCATGAGATCCGAACGCCTCTTAATGGAATCATCGGTATGACTGAAATATTGTCACGCAGCGAGTTTACGGGGAATGAGCGTGAAATCCTGGCCGATATTGATACCTCTTCGCAAGCGTTGCTGATCTTGATTAACGATATTCTCGATTTATCTAAAATTGAATCAGGCAACTTGGAGCTTGCTCCACATCGCTTTGAACTCGCTGAATTGGTATACGACACGGTGAACTTGGTGAACGCGAAAGCGTTGAGCCAGCATATTGAGCTTAATATTTATCTCGACCCTGCATTACCTCGTTTTATCATCGCGGATGAATATCGTCTGAAGCAGGTCTTGATGAACTTGTTGTCCAATGCGGTGAAATTTACCAAAGATGGTTATGTCAACACGGGTTTAACCTTAGAAACGGGCGATATAATCTCGATACGTTTTGCTGTATCCGATACGGGAAGTGGCATCGATAAAGAGATGTTGAACACGATTTTTGATCCATTTATTCAAGAAGATAGCAGTATTACCCGTCGCTTTGGTGGGACTGGGTTAGGGTTGGCTATCTGCCGTCAATTAGTCGATCTGATGCAGGGTGACATTCATGTACAGTCCACTAAAGGCTTAGGTAGCTGCTTTGAATTTGTCGTCCCGATTGAGGTTGCCGAAGATCAGCCGCAAGTTGAGCCTCTTGCCACGCAGGCGTTGTTAATTACCAATATGTCTAACTACTCATCCGCTATTCGGCGTGAATGCGTTCAATGGGGGATTCAACTCAATGAAGCACGTGATGTTGAACAAGCAGTCAAGAGTGGGCTTAGTGCCGTCTGTATTTTATATTGCCAAAGCTTAAGCCACAGCGTGCAATCGGATCTCATTGCGCTGCGTGAGCATTTTTCAAGTGCAAAAATAGTGGTTCTGCAGCATCACTTGTTCGTCAACAAAGACGCAATTCATCTTGCGCAGGCAAGTATCACGTTGCCTTTTTTAGGGACGCGTTTTGAACGTGCCCTCAAAGCATTAGTGGCCGATACAGAGACGGATTTAACGCCAGTCGAGGAGAGTCAGTTAGACTACTTAGAGTGCAATCATAAGCGTATTTTGATCGTTGAAGACAATTTGATGAACCAAAAAATCGCCAGCTTCTTCCTTGAAAAAGCAGGGATTGGTTATGTGGTGGCCAACAACGGGCAAGAAGCGGTAGATGCCATCACCCAAGGGGGACATTTTGCTGCGGTGTTAATGGACTGCATGATGCCAGTGATGGATGGCTTAACCGCGACGAAGAAAATCCGCGAATGGGAAAAAGAGCAAGGCGTTGAAAAATTGCCTATTATCGCCTTAACCGCCAGCGTTTTGGAGGAGGATATTAAAAGCTGCTTTGACGCGGGCATGGATGCGTATTTGCCCAAACCTTATAAATCCAAGCAACTTTTTGATATTTTTAGCGATCTTCAAGTGGCGAACTCTTGAGAAGATAGCCTAATCGCTATTTTTATCGATTTTCGAAATTTAAATTAATTGACCTTACCCCTAGGGTAAGCTTTAGTCTGTGGGAGTTTTCAGTCAGATAGTGATATTGGATATGCAACTTTCGCTGCATACAATTTGGGTTTCCATGTTGGTGATGATGACACTGCTTGCTTCAAGCTTAGTGTCTAGCGCACCTTTAATGGCGATCACAATGTCACCGACTTCGGCTGTATCCCATTCAGTGACTGACGATGCAAACCCGCCGCAACACTGCTCAAATATGAGCGCCGCTCACCATGATTCCGATGCAAGTGACATGACTTCATCAGCGATGAGTAACGATTGTATCGATCACAGCGACCAAGGTGTTGATTCCTGTTGTAGCGTCATGTGCATGACCACGTTAGCTTTCTTTATCATTGAACACCAACCCTTCACACCTCACGCGGTTTTATTGTTGATCAATGCAGAAGCAACGCGTGGCATTGTGATGGTCGCCCGCTCACTTTACCGTCCCCCTATCGTTTAATTTCCCTTTCATTACGCCTATGGCGTGTTTGTGCGGCCTTTAACTAGGTTCGTGACTCTCTGTTGCATCTCAACCTTTTGCGATGCATGAAAGATGGAATTTTATTGTGAACCTTAAACTCTCTGTGATCGCTTGGTCGATCAGTATAGTGGGCGTTATGTCATTCCCCTTGATGGTGAATGCAGCCCCACAAGCCGCGATGGCTCAGCCAGATTCGCATGCAAAACAATTAACTCAGCTGATTGACGCTGCATTATCGAATGATGCCGTCCGCAAGCAATATTTTGCTCAATCTCAAGCAATACAAGAAACTGGAATGGCCAGTTCAACCCTGATGGATCCTAAGATCAAAGTTGGCTTTGGTGGTTTGCCCATTGATAGTTTTAAGTTTGATGAAGATCCTATGACTAACATTTCTGTGGGCTTAATGCAGCAGTTTGAACGGGGTTCAAGCTTGGCATTACAAGCGAAAAAAGCAAAGCAACAAGCCAGTGGCGTTGCGCTTCAGGTTGATTTACGTGAGTTGGAAGTGGCAAACAGCATGACTCAATTATGGTTAGAGTTAGGCTACCAACAACGCGCTGAACGTATTGTGCGGGCAAACCAAACCTTAATGCGTGAGCTGGCTGGTTTTATTGAAACGAACTATTCATTAGGTAAAAGCGAAGCGCAAGATCTGCTGCAAGCGCAGTTACAAGTTTCCAAGTTGGACGAAAAATTACAAGCCAATCAACAAATGCAGCAACGCATTGTGTCGCAATTATCCGAATGGTTAGGTAGCGCTTGGTTGGTTGAACAGCCTATGTTAGCCGCTGAAGAGTCAGTGGACTGGTCCCGTTTGGAAGTGCAATTGGCTGCCATTAATGGCAGCACCACTCACTATGCTTTATTGGTCACTCACCCGATGGTCGGCATGGCAGAAGCGGCAATTCACACCAACCAAACGCAAGTCGAAATAGCACAAACTGCCTATCAACCTCAGTTTGGTTTGGAAGTGATGTACGCCTATCGCCAAGCAAACAGCATGCAAGGCGGACCCGCAGCCGATATGGTCAGTGCTTATCTCACCATGGATATCCCGCTGTTTACGGGGAGCCGCCAAGATAGAAACCACGCTGCGGCGCAATATCAAGTGGGCGCGGCTAAATCACAGCGCGATGTTCTATTGGCGCAGATGAATGCCAAAGTGAATGCCTTATTGGTTGATAAAATGAACCTCGAACAGCGTTTATCGCGCTATCAAACCACCTTATTAACGCAAGCGAAAGCCCGCACTCAAGCGGTTGAGAGAGGCTATGAAAACAATACCTCCCAGTTTAATGATGTCGTCAGTGCCACCAGCGATGAACTAGCGCTGCAATTAGAACAAGTGCGCCTAATGACCGATTTAAACCTAACCAAAAGTAACCTCGCTTATCTGTTAAATGGGTTCGATTTTCAAGTTAGTGCGCCTTCACTTACGTCTGTAGAAATATTTACGTCTGTAGAAAAACTTACCTCTTTAGAAACACTTACGCCGGTAGAAAAGTAGGATAACTCAATGAAATCATTAAACATAGCCGTACTTTCCTTAGCGATAGGTGGATTACTGGGGTTTAGTATCAATCAATACCTGTCTGGTCATGATATGGAGACAGTGAACTCAACCAATGCGATGTCTGAACCGCTGTACTGGGTTGCGCCGATGGACCCAAACTATAAACGCGATAAACCGGGTAAGTCACCGATGGGGATGGACCTCATCCCTGTGTACACCGAATCGCCGACGCAAGCACAAGAGAAGAGTGGCACGGTGACCATCAGTGCTGCGGTCGAAAATAACTTGGGTGTGAAAACGGAACCCGTGGTGTTTGCGCAGTTATCTCCACGCATTGAGACAGTGGGTTACATTGCATTTGATAACAGTTTATTGTGGCAAACGAACGTTCGCGTTGCTGGTTGGGTTGAAAAACTGAACATTAATGCGGTTGGAGAGCAGGTTCGTAAAGGCGATGTCTTATTTACGCTCTACTCTCCGGAGTTGGTTAAAGCGCAGGAGGAGCTGTTAAATGCTCATCGAGCCAGCCGTGAAAGTTTACTGAAAGGCGCAACCGAGCGTTTGGTTTCACTGGGTGTTGATCGTGAACAGATCAGACAGATTATCGATCGAGGCAAAGCCACTCAATCGATAGAGGTCAAAGCCATTGCTGATGGGGTGATTGCGAGTTTGAATATTCGCGAAGGGGGTTACTTATCGCCAGCGCAAGCGGTGATAAGCGCAGGCCCTTTAAACGAAGTGTGGGTTGATGCTGAGGTATTCGAGCGCCAAGCACATTGGATTACGTCGGGTAGTTTAGCGTTAATGACACTGGATGCTATTCCCGGCAAGGAGTGGCAAGGGAAGATAGATTACGTCTATCCCATTTTGGATCCGAAAACCCGAACGCTGCGTATGCGTTTGAAATTTCTCAATCCGAAGGGCGAGTTGAAGCCTAACATGTTCGCCAATATCGCTTTGCAGCCCGTATCGCAACAAGCGGTGCTCATCATTCCTAAATCAGCAGTTATTCATTCGGGCGGCATGACGCGAGTCGTACTTGCTGAAGGAAATGGCAAATACCGTTCAGCAAGGGTTGAAGTTGGCCGCGAAGCAGGCGAACGCCTTGAAGTTTTACAAGGGTTAACGGAGCAAGACACGGTCGTCACGTCGGCGCATTTCCTATTAGATTCAGAGTCGAGCCAACACGCTGATTTATCACGCATTAATGGAGTAGAAGCTGCCAATGAAGCTTGGCTTACGGGAGACATCAGTACGCTTATGGCTGATTTCGGGATGCTCACACTTAACTATAAACCGGTAAGCAAATGGGGCTGGCAAGCGGGGCAGATGAACTTCACGGTTGAGGAGGAGTTTGATCTCAGCTTATTTGCTGAAGGGCAAAGGGTTCGATTTCTAGTGGCAAAGCAGGGTGACGAATATGTACTAAAAGCACTGGAAGCGAGTGAGCAGGCAAGTAGTGAGACGAACATTACCGCCGCAGAAACGTTAGGAGGTCAACAATGATTGGTGCGATTATTTGTTGGTCGATCAATAACCGTTTTTTGGTGTTGGTGGCGGCTCTGTTTCTCACTTTGGGTGGACTTTACAGTGTAAAGAACACGCCTGTTGATGCTTTACCGGATCTCTCAGATGTGCAAGTGATCATCAAAACCAGCTATCCCGGCCAAGCGCCGCAGGTAGTGGAAGATCAGGTCACTTACCCGCTCACAACGGCGATGCTTGCCGTTCCGGGGGCAGAAACGGTCCGTGGCTATTCATTCTTCGGTGATTCCTACGTCTACATCATCTTTGATGATAAAACCGATATGTATTGGGCTCGCTCGCGGGTATTGGAATATCTAAGCCAAGTGACGCCAAAACTGCCACCCAATGCCAAACCAACCTTGGGACCAGATGCGACGGGGGTTGGCTGGATCTACAGTTATGTACTGCAAGATAAAACTGGCCAACACGATCTTGCGCAGCTACGCAGTTTGCAAGATTGGTTTTTGAAGTACGAGCTGCAAACGGTGAATGGCGTCTCCGAAGTGGCTACCGTTGGTGGCATGGTTAAGCAATATCAAGTGCAAATTGATCCGGCAAAGCTACGCGCTTATAACCTGACTTTGCAACAAATCAATGCGGCGATCCAAAATGGTAACCAAGAGTCGGGAGCGTCAGTGATTGAGGTTGCGGAAGCCGAACACATGGTACGCACCAGTGGCTATCTGACCAGTATTGATGACATTAAAGCGCTACCACTGAAAGTGACCGACAAAGGAACGCCATTATTGTTAGGTGATGTGGCGGATATTAACCTTGGCCCACAAATGCGTCGTGGTATTTCTGAGTTTAACGGTGAAGGAGAAGCGGTTGGAGGCGTGATCGTGATGCGTTTTGGTGAAAATGCTAGCCAAGTGATTGATGACGTCAAAGCGAAATTGACTGATCTCCAACGCAGCTTACCGGAAGGTGTCGAAATTGTTGCTACTTATGACCGTTCAACCTTGATCAATCAAGCCGTTGAAAACCTTTGGCATAAGCTAGCAGAAGAGTTCATTGTCGTTGCGGTCGTGTGTGCGCTGTTTTTATTCCATATCCGCTCATCATTAGTGATTGCTTTGAGTTTGCCCGTGGGCATTCTATCGGCGTTTATTGTGATGCACTGGCAAGGTATCAATGCCAACATCATGTCACTTGGGGGGATCGCCATTGCTATCGGTGCTATGGTCGACGGGGCGATTGTGATGATCGAAAATGTGCATAAACATATTGAACGCACCCCACTGACCGACAAAAATCGCTGGCAGGTGATTGGTAAAGCTGCTGAAGAAGTCGGTGCGCCACTATTTTTCTCACTACTTATCATTACGTTAAGTTTTGTGCCCGTTTTTGCACTCGAAGGCCAAGAAGGCAAGATGTTCTCGCCATTGGCGTTTACTAAAACCTATGCCATGGCCGCCGCCGCAGGTTTAGCGATCACGCTCGTCCCTGTTCTTATGGGCTATTTTGTGCGTGGCAATATTATTTCCGAGCACAAAAATCCTATCAATAAAGGGCTTGTGGCACTTTATCGTCCACTACTCAACCTGAGTTTGCGTTATCCCAAAAGCATGCTTGTATTGGCTTTGGCAGTAATGGCTTCCGCTTATTACCCAATGAGCAAATTAGGCAGTGAGTTTATTCCGCCATTAGATGAAGGCGATCTCATGTACATGCCGACAACCTATCCGGGGATCTCGATTGGTAAGGCGCGTGAGCTATTGCAGCAAACCAATAAACTCATCAAAACCATACCAGAGGTCAAAACCGTGTGGGGCAAAATGGGGCGTGCAGAAACCGCAACCGATCCCGCGCCCTTAACGATGATTGAAACGGTGATCCAACTTAAACCTCGCGATCAATGGCGTGAAGGCGTAACCACAGAATCGCTACGTAAGGAATTTGACAGCTTAGTGCAATTTCCGGGGTTAACCAACGCGTGGGTGATGCCAATCAAAACACGCATCGATATGTTAGCTACAGGGATCAAAACGCCGATTGGTATCAAGATAGCGGGTCCCGATCTCAAACAGATTGAAACCATCGGTGCACAACTTGAACCTATCCTTAACCGCGTTCAAGGCACGGCATCGGTTTATGCTGAACGTGTGGCTGGTGGACGTTATGTAACGATAGACATCAATCGGTTACAAGCGGCGCGCTATGGGCTAAGCATTAAAGATGTGCAACAAGTGGTTTCAACCGCAGTGGGGGGCATGAATGTAGGGGAAACCATTGAGGGGTTAGAGCGTTACCCGATCAATGTACGTTACCCGCAAGATTACCGTGATTCGGTAGTGAAGCTGCAAAACTTACCTTTGGTGACTCAAAACGGTGCACGTTTGGCCTTGGCCGATGTGGCTGATATTCGCTACGAAGACGGCCCGCCGATGATCAAAACCGAAAACGCACGGCCAAACGGCTGGGTCTTTGTCGATATTGATGGACGCGATCTCGGTTCATATGTGGCAGAGGCGCAACAAGCGGTAGCGGAGCAATTACAGCTGCCAGCGGGATATTCTCTCGTATGGTCTGGTCAATATGAATACATGGAGCGAGCAAAAGCACGCTTGAGTGTCGTCGCACCGATCACGATCGCAATCATCATGTTGCTACTCTATTTCAGTTTCCGGCGAATCGGAGAAGTGTTGATCATTATGGCGACATTACCGCTGGCGATAGTGGGTGGCGTGTGGTTGATGCACTACCTTGGCTACAACTTTTCAATCGCCGTGGGGGTGGGCTTTATTGCACTTTCAGGTGTTGCGGTAGAAATTGGCGTGATCATGCTCGTTTATTTAAACCAAGCTTGGCACTACAAAAAAAATGATGCGCAAGAAAATGGTGCGGTCATTGACAGCCAAGATCTCATCAATGCCATTGGCGAAGGAGCAGGACAGCGCGTGCGCCCAGTCATGATGACGGTACTGACAGTTATTATTGGCCTGATCCCGATTATGTATGGCACGGGAACTGGTTCGGAGGTAATGCAGCGCATTGCCGCCCCCATGATTGGAGGCATGGCTTCAGCACTATTGCTCACATTATTGGTTCTACCTGCTGTATTCAAGTTATGGAAAAACCGTGAAATCGCAGCACTCAAATAGCGTGCAGCTGGCAAAGTAAAAGCTAAGCACTAATCGGAAAATAAATAGTAACTGGATGAATTTAAGGAAAATCAAAATGAAAAAAACACTAATCACACTTTCACTAGCGTTATTCACCTCTTCTGTCATGGCTGAAATGGACCATAGCAAAATGGATCATGGCAGCATGGTGATGAAGCAAACAGACACGATGAACATGGCGATGGATGACATGTCAGAAGTCGGCATGCCTGCCAAAGGAGCCAAACCCGATAAAGTGGTGCATGTTTTACTCTCGGATGACATGAAAATCACCTTCAAAAAGGAGGTGAATATTGAACCCGATGATGTGGTGCAATTTGTCGTTATGAACACAGGTAAAATTGAGCACGAATTTTCGATTGGTTCAGCCGCCGAGCAGCTAAAACACCGAGAAATGATGCGCCAAATGGGCAATCATAAACATGATGGTGGCAATGCCGTCACCGTGGCACCGGGTAAAGCGAAACAACTGTTATGGCACTTCCATGGTGATAATAATGTTGAGTTTGCCTGCAATATACCCGGCCATGCTGAAGCTGGGATGATTAAGAAAATTCAGCTGTAAGCCACCTTGTTGATTGCGACAAGGTGATCACGGACGAACGGTACTAGCTCGTTTTTGTAACTGGAAGCCAACGTTTGTTGATTCCAGTTCAAGAGTTTGTTCTTTGATTTGTTTTAATAAGCGCTCAGCGGCCAAAAGACCAAGCTGTTCATAATTGACATGAGCGGCACTAATGGCTGGAAAAGCATACTGACAAAGAGATGATCCATCCAAACAGATGATGGCCATTTCCGTAGGAACTTTAATCAGCCTACGCTGACACTCGAATAATACTCCCAGAGCTATTTCTTCGTGGCTACATACCACAGCATCAAGCGTTGAGTCCCTTAATAACAATTTAGAAATTCCTTCCTTACCTAAGTGTGCAGAGGGAGCTTCATGAGTTGTTAGAAAGTGATCAGGTGCTTGGTAGTTATCAATTAATGCGCTTTGCCAACCCCGCAGTTCATTTCTTAGAACGGAGTGGTGGCTACGTGCTCCAATAAACCCTATATTTTGATATCTATTTTCAATGAGATGTTGAGTACATTGTTTGCCAACTTTGTAGTAATCAACGCCGACATTCAGATACGTTGATGACTCATTCAACTCAGCAATTTCAATGACGGGAATGTTAGCGCGTTGAAGAAGTTGATGACTTTTTGAACTGTGCTCACTCCCGAATAGCACAACAGCTGCTGGTTGACTTTCCAAGAAAGTGGCTAATAGTTTCTCTTCATTATCAATGGAATAATCACTATAACCGAGCAGTAACTGGTATCCATGACGGTTAAGCGAATGTTGGAAATTGGGTAAAAACACAGCGCAAGATTTTTCAATTAGCGATGGGATGATTAATGCTATTGAATAGTTTTCGCCAGATGCTAAAGCGCCAGCTGCTTTATTTGGGATATAACCTAGTTCTTCAACAACAAATTCTATTTTTTCTCTTAGTTTGCTAGAAACAAGCTCAGGTGTTCTTAATGCTCTTGATACCGTCATTGTGCCAACACCCGCCTTAGCTGCGACATCGGCAATGGTAACCTTTCCCGTGCTTCTACGTTTTCGCGATTCGCTCATATTTATCTTCATGTTATTAATAAGTTAGCGATGTGATTTTAACACACACACTCGGGCGTGTTGATATTACCGTATAACTATTGTTGCACCGATACATGAAATACTATGATTTCAATAAATGATAGCGCTATCACAAATCAAGCCAACACATAAAGATAGCGCTACCATTTGTGATTTCGATCTGGTTTTCTATTTGGATAGACAGATAAATTGATGCTACCTATTCATATCAAGAACCTAAAAAATGTTACGTGAACTATTAACCGAAGACGTTATTCGAGTGCATAAATCGGCTGACGACTGGCAAGATGCAATTCGCAAAGCATGTCAACCATTGATTGAAAATAAGGCCATTAATCCAAGTTATGTTGAAGCTATATTTCGGTCACATAGGGAGCTCGGTCCTTATTATGTTGTTGGACCTGGAATGGCGATGCCTCATGCTCGACCTGAAGATGGGGTTAATCGTTTAGCATTTGGCCTAACGGTAATTCAAGATGGAGTTAACTTTAATTCGGATGGCAATGATCCTGTAAAAATGCTGGTTACTTTGGCCGCGACAGATAGTAATAGTCACGTAGATGCAATATCTAAATTAGCCGAATTATTTATGAATGAAGAAGACGTAGAATATATCTGCTCAGCCAAATCTGTTGAAGATATTTTGCGTGTTATCCAAGACTATTAATAGTAAAAACACGATAAATAATAGTAAAAACACAATAAAGCAGAGGGTGAATATAATGAAAATTATGGTAGTTTGCGGCCACGGCCTAGGTACAAGTTTGATGATGGAAATAAGCATCAAAAATATAGTGAAAGATCTAAATGTTGACGCTGAAATCGACCACATAGATTTAGGTTCCGCAAAGGGAACTATTTGCGACATCTTTATTGGTACAAATGATATAACAGACCAACTAAAATCATTGGGTGTTGAGCCTAAGATTGTGAGCTTGGATAATATGGTCGATAAAAACGCAATGAAAGAACGTTTGTCAGCGGCTCTTCAAGAACTTGGTGTGTTGTAGGAGGCACTATGGAATTCTTTAATTTTTTAATGAATGACGTGCTTTCTGAGCCAGCAGTGTTAGTTGGCTTGATCGCATTAATAGGTTTGATCGCACAGAAAAAACCATTGACGGAATGCATTAAAGGTACCGTGAAAACTATTTTGGGCTTCATTATTCTTGGAGCTGGTGCGGGGCTAGTTGTTGGTTCGCTAGGAGATTTTGCGACCATATTTCAGCATGCTTTTGGCATTACTGGTGTCGTTCCAAATAATGAAGCCATCGTGTCTATTGCTCAAAAGTCATTTGGTAAAGAAATGGCGATGATCATGTTTTTCGCGATGCTGGTAAATATATTGATTGCACGCCTTACACCATGGAAATTTATATTCTTAACAGGGCACCACACTTTATTTATGTCGATGATGGTGGCTGCAATTTTGTCATCAAGCGGTATGTCCGGTATTCCATTGATTGCCCTAGGTTCCATTGTCGTTGGTAGTGTTATGGTGTTTTTCCCAGCAATTGCACATCGATATATGCGTCAAGTTACAGGTTCTGACGATGTTGCTATTGGTCACTTCTCTACGCTTTCTTATGTATTAGCTGGTTTTATTGGTAGTAAATTTGGTAATAAAGAACATTCTACGGAAGATATGAATGTTCCTAAAAGT